>URSI01000050.1 GCA_900550505.1 uncultured Eubacteriales bacterium | reverse complement strand
CCCCGCCGTAAACAAAAGGGCGGAATCCGATATATTTGCCCTTACGGTATACACCGATACGGCTACAGTATACCAGATTTCCGCCCTGAAATCAATAGAAATTTTAGTTGCTCTGTTTACAGCCCGAACATCTCTGCTATGCAATTATAATACCAGGCTGCGCTGCCGGTATAGTGGGACCACCCTCCCCTGCCCGGCATATCGGGATTGGAATACACATCGCCGCACAGCGCATACGGCTCACTGCGATACGTCATTGCGAGATGACGGTCGCCTTCTGCCGACATGCGCTGGGCAGGATTGAGCGCGGCGAGCAGCTCAAACGCCTCTGACCGTTTGCCCTGTCTCCAAAGCGCCAACAAAAACATTGCCGCAGCATGCGTATACTGCCCGCCGTTTTCGCGAACGCCGGGGTTATATGCCTGTATATATCCTATGCTCCTGTCATCGCCTTCAAACGGCGGCGAAAACAGCTTTAATATCTGCAGCTCCCGATCGTACAATACGTCAAACGCCTTTGAAAGTGCCGAATCCACCATGGCTTCGGGCGCTATGGAGGACAATGCTGCGTATGCCTGCACAGCGGCATCGATCCTGCTGATCTTTTTACCGTCGTCATCAAATGCACGTAAAAAATATCCGTTTTCGAAGCATCCCAGAGCCGCTTCACGCAGCTTGGCGCATCGGCGCCGTATTGTGCGCGCAGCCTCATGCTCGCGGACGAAGGGCAGAAACTTTTCGTATACATACACGAAAAAGAAACAATTCAACACGCTTTCGCCTTTTCCGCCGGCACCGGCGGCGGAAAAGCCGTCATTCCAGTCGCAGCCGCCCAACAGCGGCAGTCCGTGTTCGCCGCGTTTCATGCTGCGTTCCACAGCCCTCATGCAATGCTCATATACAGTATCCGATACTTCACTTTTTTGCGGTTTTTCACATTTTTCGATCCCGGAATCCTCCGAGACAAGCCACTTTACCTTTACGTCCAAAATCCCGCTGTCACCGGTAGCGTTGATATATTCGGCAACGACCAGTGGCAGGTAAAGCATATCGTCGCTGCACGTGGTCCTGACGCCCACGCCGCCCGGCAGGAACCAATGCTGTACATCGCCTTCCTTATACTGATGCGCAGCACAGCGTATGATATGCGTGCGCACCGTTGACGGCATCGATTTTACAAGCATTAGGCAATCCTGAAGCTGATCACGATATCCGTATGCCCCGCTGGACTGCCAAAATCCCGTCCGCGCAAAAAATCTCGAAGCCGCCGTCTGATACGGCAGGAAAAAATTGAACATCACATCCAGGGCAGGCGCTACATTGAGACGCGCCGGTGGGATCATTGAACGCGCGAAAGTTTCCGAGATTTCGCTTTGCTCTCTGAAAAACCCGTGACTTATCCTGCTGCGGATATCACGCATTGCACCCACGGTACGCGACGCAAAAAGAGCGTAAACCGTGTTTTTATCACTTCTTGCAGTCAACGCTGCGTTGGCAGTGCCCGTAAGGTCGCATGAGTCGGTCACGCCTTCCGAGCATGCGACCTCTACGAACATATCGGATTGCGGAAGGTACGCCCCGGCAGCACTCTCAGGTGAAAAGATCGCCGCGCCCACAGAAGGAGGCGTCACAGTGAACACCGTTTCCAGCGGTGAATCGGAAACAAACTCCAGTAGCTTGACAGGCCATTTTTCACAGCAAACCACGGTGACCGTGTACGGAACTCCGAATGCTTCACCCCGGTATACCGCTTTTCCCGCAGCAAATAACACCTGCGAACTGACGGCAAGCGCATCGACATATTCACCTTCACGATAAATCAACAAACGTTCGCCGACGTGTGTCATACGGCTATCATTTGCGAAATACGAAATACGACAGTTACGGCTGTCTGCAAAAAAGGTAAATCCGCTCGAGCCCCCCGTCACCACCGTTCCGAAGCAACGACCGGTCAGCACAAAAGCCTGAACAGAGGCTCTGGTGAAGCTTTTGTCAACGTAAAAGCCCTTCTCTACGAATGCACCGCCAAACACCTTGTGAATGACGTTGCCCCATTCCGCCGGTATATCATCATGCTGAAACGTCGTCGTGCAAATCACGGGGATATTACGGCACGGCGCAAGCCTTTGCAAAGGCTTATTGTACGCTATACACTCCGCAAAGCTTTTTTCATCAGACGTCATATCGTGCGCTATCGATATTCCCCCGCGCTTTGAAAGAAAATCCTCACACGCAAGCGAGGCAATGATCTTTTGCGCCGTACGCTCGTTTTCTCTCGAGTACATATCATCATTTACCGATATGAGCAGTTCGGTGCGCACACCCGCAACGGCGAGAGTGCGGAAAAACCGCACCTCACTCGCGAGACGCTCAGGCGTCGGATCACACAGATACGCCAACGGATAGTCGCCGCTGAGTCCAAAACGCCAGAGCGTTCTGCGCGACAGAAACGCTTTGCCGCTGCCACCGTAAGGATAAAGCAAGCCGCGCAGCCTGTCCGCGTAATTCAAGGCATTGATCGAACGTGCCGGCTCGAACCGCTCAGCGGCTTTTAGATCTTTCAGCAGTCGTTCCTTCGAGTATCCGCAGCAGATCACAAACCGTGCCGAAACGGAGCCGCGAACAGTCAAGGTGATCTCAGGTTCCACGCAACAACCGTCAATGTTCTCTTTTTTGTCATCGCGCCCTATGGAATAGCTGAACTCGGCGCCTGAAGCGCTTACAGCGCCGTAAAATCCAGCGGCACTCTTTCTGCTTTTTCTCACTATAAACAGGACCTTTGACTTTTCGTCGTATTCAAAGCTGAGAAAAAGCTTGGAAAACGCCGGATGCGCCTCGAAATCTTCAGCTCTTTCAAATACAGGCACAAAACTCATTGAGATGTCAGCGGCAGATGAAGAGGCTACATCTGCAACGAACGTACCGTCAGCTACAAATAACACGGCACGTGAAACCGATCTGCCGCGCGCACTCACATACGTCACCGTGTTTGCGCCCCGTTCAAACGAAGTACAGTCACAGCACACAGACCTGCCTCCGCAGCTGATAGTCAGAGTCCGCGAGACGTCGTTACGGTTTATATATGCGTCATTCATCAGTATACCGCCGCGTCTGACGGAGATATGCCCGAGGTCCGTAGCAATAATCGTAGCCGAGCCGTCCGAAAGCAAAGCACAGTTCGGGGCACATCGATCCGCCAGACCGGTGACACGCTCAACATCTCTCGAAGTGTCAGGCAGTTCAGGTCTCGGAGGCGCACCCGGTCTGAATATATCCGGCTCGGGGATCCGTTCGTCAAGCAGGCCGCGCGCGGCATCAAAGCGCACATCCCGCATAAACCGTCTCACCATAACGTCGTCAAAGCACAGATTTGCCAGCGCTGCAAGCGACATCCCGACGTGATGAGCCATATAACTTTTCACCACGGCACTGTGTTCGGTACGTTCGGGCGAAAAATCTATTGCTTCATAAAAACCGTATTTGCCGTATGCGCCCGCCTTTCTGAGACGTTTCAAATTGTCACGAGCCGCAGCCGGTGCAAACGGAGCCATGAGCCACGTGGAATACGGCGAAACGACAGCTTCACCGCTCGTATAGAACTTCATCCCCAGCTTCGGGACCCCGAATGCCCGATACCGGTAATTCATTTCCGCATCGAACGCGAAGTAACCGCTCTCTGAAATTCCCCAAAGTCCGCCGATCGTAAAGCTCCGCTGTTCATAGAGCGCAAACTCGAGTGATTCTCTGACAAATGAATTCTCCGGCGAAGGCAGAAACAGTGATGGCATGAAATACTCAAATGTCGTTCCGGTCCATGAGAGCATACCGACATAACCGCCGTCCACCGTCAATGTCCGCGCAAGCCTTTTGAAATGCCCTGCGGGCACCTCGCAGTTTGCCACTGCATAATAGCTTGTGATGCGTGCCTCACTCATATAAAGATCGTAGCAGCCGTCGCTCAGCGTGCCTTTGCGACCGTCAAAGCCTATGCGGAACAAACCCCGCTTTTCGTCATACAATGCAGAAAAATCGGCGCTTGCCAATATTCTTGCGCGGGCGGAAAGCTCTCCTATACCGAGTTCATCAAGGAATTCCGAAAAAACGATAAGCGACGCCGCAAGGTTCCCCGAATCAACGGTCGAAACAAATCTGCCGCCTATCGGTTCAAGTGTCGTAAGATCATACCAGTTGAAAAAGTGTCCACGCCACCGTTCAAGTCGCTCAAGCGTACGCAACGTTTTTTCTGCCCGCTCACTTATCTGACGAACATCAAGCATACCGAAGTCATGCGCTGCGGCAAGAGCCAGCAGATACATGCCGATATTGGTAGGCGATGTCCGCATGGCTACCGAACGTGCCGGTGCCATGCTTACATTGTCAGGGGGCAAAAAAGAGGACGATTCATTTACGTTATCTTCAAAATAAGCAAACATTCGACGGGCTTCATCAGCAACATTCGGAATACACACACGCCGCTTTGACCGTTGGATCGGTCTTGAAATAAGCCATGCTATCACCGGCCAGAAGAACCAAAGCATACCGAGCAGCCGATACATCCCGACAGGTGCAGCAAAGAAAAGTACGGCTCCGGCTATCGCTGATGGCAGCATGGCAA
This sequence comes from uncultured Eubacteriales bacterium, assembly GCA_900550505.1. Lineage (GTDB taxonomy): Bacteria > Bacillota > Clostridia > Oscillospirales > CAG-382 > UMGS1307. Next base: position 2,798 of record URSI01000050.1, on the reverse strand, counting down.
GTATATATGCCGCGACCGTATCCCGCTTGCTGTTTTCGGCTTGTCCGGCGGTGATCCATTCCAGTCTGCGTTTTTTGCTGACGACCATACGCCAAAGTGCGCGAGCACACGCAAATGCCGAGTTCACCCCGTTTTGGGCAAACGAAACAACATCATATACTGCTCTGAGAAAGTCCAGTGTCACGCCCTGGATGCTGCGTGCAAAAAATCTCCTGAATGCAACCGCCGCTATACGCGAAGGCGAGGATAAAATACCTGTCAACGGAGGAAAAACCACCGGCAACAATGAGAATATCAACACCGCATTTGCTCCGCGCTCAGGGATTTTTCCCAGTGCGGAAAGAAGTGCGGCAATAATTATCGACGCAAACGACAGCGCCGGCCAAACCGCTCTGACAGCATTTTCACCAATTGCCCATCTGCCGACGGCGGAACGGATCCGCCGCAGCAAAAACAAATTCTGTATATCGCCTCTCATCCACCGTTCGGAACGGACAAGGTATGGGACCGCTCCCGAAGGAGTGTTGTCACTGAGCACGGTATCATGGAGGTACATGGTGCGCATAAGCGCGCCCTCAGGTATATCATGGCTCAAAACATAACCGGAAGGCAACTTATCCGAGACAGCAGCCTTATAAGCACTTACGTCCACAAGCCCCTTGCCGCAAAAAAGGCCCTCGCCAAAAACGGCAACCGGCGTGCTGAACGACGCATTTTCATATACGTCGATCCCTACGCATGAAGCGGTAAGAACCGAAAATGCACTTGCCGAAGCGCTCTCTGATGTTACCGTCATCCTGGGCTGCAAAACCCCGAATCCCGCGGTGATCTTATCCCCGTTTATCACGGGACGGCAAAACGGGTGCATGGCAGCCGTCAGCATCTCGGCGACACTGCCGACTGAAAGGTTAGTGTCACTGTCTAACGTAAGGATATAACGACATTCCGCAAGCCCGTCCACGGCGCCGTAAACTGTCGAAAACGCCGTGCTGTCGCTGTTTATAAGCGCGACAAGATCCTCCACCGCGCCTCGTTTACGTTCACGCCCCGAATACTTTCCCTCACCGTTGGCAGTTCTCGGTCTTACAAACAAAGCAAAACATTCGCAATACCGTTGATTCAGTTTTTCTATCCCCGCAGCCGCAGCAGCTATACGTCCTTCGTCATACGACTCGTCCCGGTGCGTGCTCTCGGGCAAGTCGGCCAGCAAGGCATAAACACAGTCCTGATTTTTATTTGCCGCTCTGAAGCGTGCAAGTCGCTTTAAAGCGTCGTCAGATGAATTCCCGAGCAATGTGGTTATACACACAAGTGTACGGACGTTTCTGACAGCTTTCTCCTTCAACCTCAGCACCGGAAAAGGCTCATGAAATGCGCTTATAAACCTTGCGGAGCACCACAGCGCAAGGTAAGCCATAGGCACCGTGAGCATGATACAAAAAAACGTCGCCGAGTAACTTCCGGGTGATATCCCCGCGTCAATGATAACCCACGCGCTGAATATCAAAGATATAAATACCGCAGCGGCAATAGCAAAGTAAGATCTATTTGTTTTTACAGAAAACAAACTGCGGCAAAATCCTTCACTGCCTGCGTTTGCGCATATTTCGGCAGCTTCGGTGCGTTCATTTCTTCCGTGTTTGAAGGCGACGCGGGCGAGCCTCGCCCTGATTTCGTTTTTTGTTCTTTCATCAAAGTCGTCATAAGCTTCAGTCGAACGAAGCACCGGCTCTGCAATATAAACCGACGATATTATGCGTTCAAAATCGACCTTTCTCAAGTCGTGAAGCAATTTTATCGCCCGGGAAACATCATTCAGTTCAGCAATGCTCCTGAGCGCACATTCGCTTAAACAAAGCGGGAGCAATGCCAGATCAAAGTACCCCAGCTCGTCTCCGTGCCCGCCAAAAAAATCGATAAGCCTGTCTTCATTCGCGTCAAGCCCACATTCATCGCAATATTTCCGCGTCAGCCGCCTCATTTCAAAATGCCGTGCCAGGGTGCGCCTTGAACGCTCAACGCTTCTCATGGTCTGCGAGATAATGTAATAGTTTTCCGCTGCCTCATTGCTTTCCGCAGACCGATCATTTTTTCCTTTGTGAGCGCCATAGCCATTACAAACATTTTCAATGGAACGTCTCAGTTCGCTGATACCGTCAGACATAAAAAAACCTTTGCCTTTCGTAAGGTATGTATACCTTAGTATCGGCAAAGGTTGGGATTTTATTCTCAGTATGCGAGTAATTCGGAAAGCACCGGTTCAACGCGGCGTGCCATTCGGAAAAATCCGAGATCGTTCGGGTGAAGTCTGTCGGTTGTGCACGTATCACGTTCGTCTTCTCCGAACAAACTTGCACCGTCTATATATCTGACGCGTTCATCGCCGTGCGACACCGCGTATTCATATGTTTTCAGCACTATGGCATTTCTTCTCGCCGCAGATTCCAACGACAGATAAACACCCGCCACAGGATTTGTAATGAATATCACGCCGGCTTCCGGCTGTTTTTCACGCAGTTTGAGATACATCGGCAGGTGCGTCGCCTCAAGCTCCTCAAGCGATCTCGCATTGAAATCGTAATCCATCACGAACACCTTCATGGGAAGTGAGGCAATATAGTCGGCTATCGGCTCATCACCGAAAGCATTGCCCGAAAATCCGAGATTATACAGTTCAAAATCAAGGTTTTTGGCAAGCAGGTTGGCATAGTTGGTACCGGGACGCGAAGCCACGCCGCCCTGCGTTATCGAAGACCCGTAAAACACCACTCTCCCGTATCTCGTAGCATGAGGCGGTT
>URSI01000049.1 GCA_900550505.1 uncultured Eubacteriales bacterium | reverse complement strand
CAGACGCTGACTTTTACGATAACCGGGTATGAGACTGCATCGATGGTTACGGGGCTCGAGGATGCCGAGGTGACGGTCAACGATCACGACGGTACCGTGCTGCTGCGAAGCGGTGCGCTGAACGGGCTTCGCGTTTATGATGCGCGTAACGGCGGAAAACTGCTGCGCTTTATAGAAACGGACGGCAGACCGGTGCTCGGGTGGTCGACCGCCGGGGACCGGATGGTGCTTTTGCACGGTGATACGCTGTCGGTGATGGACCTTACGAAAATGCGTACCGGTACTCCGCTGAGAGGCACCGTGATACTCGACGGATACGTTTTCACGGCTACGGCTACGGACGGGAACTCGTTTTACGCGCTGGCTGCGGGGAATGACGGTTCAACCGAGCTTGTGAAGCTGGAGCTTGCCACCTTCCGTGCGCGGAGCGTTGCCGAGTTGGGTCCGGGATGTGACACACTGGTATGGTTTGAAGAGACCGGGAGGTTTGTCGCGCTTGACAGTAAAAGCGGCGGCACCTTGTATGCTTACAGCCCCGCAGACGGGACGCTTATCACGGCGGAGGGGTTTCCCGCCGGGGAACTTGCCGCGGCCGGCGGTTCACTGTGTGTGGGCACCGTGCTTTATGATGAGGCGCTGAGGCGGATAGCCGTGACCGATGAGTGCTGCGAACCTATCGGCGCGGTCGGAAATATGCTCTTTTCTCACGAAGCGGTGATCGACCCGGCAACGGGCAGACCCGAGGGGCTCCTGTGGCGCGAAGTGCTCTCTGTTTCCGTGGGAACGGATTACGCCTGTATGCTTGATGTTTCAGGTGTGTTGACGGTATTGGCGACTTCCGGAGAAGATATTGCGCAGTGCCTGCGCTGTGCCGAGCCGTCGGCGGCTCTTATCGGAAACAGTTCCTCTACCTCTCCGTTCAGCGTGCACGCAGCGGCGGCGCCCGGATCGGAGCTGATAGATTGGGTACATGACAAGTCTTCGGGCAGCCTTTTCGCCATATTTGAAGATTGCAGATATCTGTATGAGATAAAAGACGATCTGAGTGCTGCCACGGCTACATGGCTGAACGAGCAGCCGGCTGCGATCACCGTTGCCGGCGGTGAACTTGTGGTGACCTTTGAAGACAGTCCGCTCATGTTCGTCCGTTCCGGCACGTCGGGACGGTATGTCAGACTTTCGCAGAGCATCTCTGCGACGCGGATAGCCGGTGACGGCACAACGCTGTTTTTCATTGAAGGCGACTCGCTCTATTCGGTCAAGATGTCAGGCGGCGCCGTTACCTGCCTGCTCACGCCGGGACCGCTGCACACTTTGAATTATGATGCCGGAAGCAGGAGCATCACAGTAATATTCACCGGACAATCCGGGTGCTTTATAGAAAGCTATAATGCCGTTTCCATGGCATGCACGGCGTCCGAACGCGCCAATGCCGCATATGGTCCCATGTTCAGGGACGATACATATATTTATGCGGGGAACACCTATTACGAGGCTCAGACTCTGAAGATGGCGGGCGCCACGGACAGCACCATAAGGAGTATGGCGGGCGGATATCTGCTTACGGATGCCGGGATAGTCGACATTTCCGAACGGCACTACGCGGTCCGGTTTTCCACCGACTATCATTCGGTGCTGCTTTCGGAAGAATATGAGGTATACAGCTACAGTAAGGAGAGCGGCTTTGTCAAGCTGATAAATCCCTATTCTGCGGAGCCTTCCGACGTTCCCGATATAGTGCTTGACGGAAGCGTACAGCCTGACGGCTCATATAAAGGGGAGGTAAGGGTCAGTTATTCGTACGGTGTCGGTTATATGGACGGTCATTCGTTTGAAAGCGGCGGGTCCGTCAGCGACGGCGGCACGCATACGCTTACGGTGGTTCTTCCCTACGGCAACATAATAAGCAGAGTTTTTACGATAGACCCGGTAGTCACCGGTATAGTGATAAGCGGTCCGCTGACGGTGCCCGTGAACGGTGCGGTCCGTCTCACCGTCAGGTTCCTTCCGGACGGGGTAGAGCCGCAGCCGGTGATATTCAGCTCGGAAAGTGACATTGTCAGGGTCGACTCGAGCGGCAATGTGCAGGGGCTGAGCCCCGGTACTGCCGTGATAACGGCGAGGACGGCCGACGGGCTTTTCAGCGATACATATACGGTCACGGTAAGTGACTTTGTCCTTTCGTTCTCAAACAGCAGGTTCAGGCTCACTTCGGACGGGATGTGCGTTGTCAACATCGCACCCGGTACCACGGTCGGCGGGTTCATCCCGTATGTTAACCGCGGTAACGGGACGGCGACGGTATGTGACAGAAACGGGCACGCCGTGTCCGCGTCGACGCCGCTGAAGACAGGCATGAGGCTTGTTATAGAAAATGCCGGCGGAACCGTTGCCGATGTATACCTTGCCGTAAGAGGTGATGTTGACGGCGACGGACAGATAACACCGGTGGATCTGACGCTTGCGGCAAACCATGTTTTTTCGGGCTCGAAGCTCGAGGGATTTGAGTTTTATGCCGCGGACGCCACGCTTGACAATAAGTTGAATCTGTCTGATCTTCTTATGCTGCGCGCTCATCTGGCCGGCAAAGATCTGCTCGGCGGGACAGCGGTTGATGTGACACCGAGCGGCGGCAGCTCACGGCTTGCGGTCAATTCCGCCGCGACGCCGGGCGGCACCGTTACGGTGAGCATTATCGTTGATGAGATCGGAGCGCGTGCTTTGAGCGGCTCGATAAAGGTAGACGACTCGCTGGAGATATTGTCCGTCATCTGCACCGTGGACGGTTGGGCCATGGAAACGAGCTTTTCCGGCGGCGTGCTGGGATTTGCGATGAATGACGAGGGATTTGACGATCCGCTGAATGCGGGTGCCGAGGTAATGGTGATAACCCTGAGGGTAGGGGCGGACGTAAATATAGGTGAAAATCTTGAACTGAGCCTTGTGCGGTTGCTGAGCGACGGCGGGGAATCGGCGGTGTCCGGCGGAGGTATAACGGTGGCTGACGGGCTCGGACTTTCAAAGCTGTCGGCGCTTACGGTTGTCGGTGCGGCACTGGATTTCGACCCGGATACTCTGGTTTATCGTGTGACCGTACCGTTTGACATGACATCTCTGGTCATATTCCCCGTATGTGACAACGAATGGGCTGATATCACGATAAGCGATACCGCACTTTTGCCGGACACCACGACTCTCGTGACGATAACGGTGGATGCCGGCGGTTCAAATGTGACCCAGTACAGGATATACGCGAAGCGCGAGAGCGCCCCGCAGATTGTCGGCAAAGACCCGAGGATCCTGCGGATGGATATAGAGGGCGGAACGCTGGCAGGCGAATTTTCGCCGGATGTCTACGATTACATCGTGTTTGCCGACGGAGGCATCACTATCACGGCTGTTACAGTGGACCCCGACGCGAGCTACACGGTAGTGCACCGGGGCAGGTTATATACCGTGCTGTGTACGGCAAGTGACGGCAAACAGGCGGCATACACGTTCACGATCCTGAGGACGGAAACATCGGATAATGAGCAGTCTCACACGGTATCGCTGCCACGTTCTTCCGACATGCTCATAACCGCAGCGCTTGTGCTCGGAGCGGTGGGATGTGCGGTGGCTGCGGCGGTTATAATCCGTAAGCGAAAGAAAAACATTGAGACCTTGCGTAATGATGAGAAAGAGAATGAATAGGATATGCTGAAAAAGGTACTTAGCCCGTCGACATGCGCGGCGTGCGGATTCTGCTGTGTGTTTGACAGGGAGGATTCATGGGAGCTGCCGTTCATTACGGACGAGCTTGCAGGATCATCCGCTATATGCGGCAAGGTGAATCTGCTGAAAAAAGGAAAAGGTTTCGTTTTTGCCCCCGAGTACGGAGAGAACGGGCTTTTCAGATGCCCGATGCTGACGGAAACCGGTTGTTCGTTGGGTGACGACAAGCCGTTTTGCTGCAGGATATGGCCGTTCAGGGTGATGATACGTGACGGTGAGCTTTTGCTGACTCTTTGCGAACTTTGCCCGGAATCTGCCGGGCTGGAAAAGGCTTTTAGGTCAGGAAAGCTCGGCGGGGATTTCGTAGAAACGGTGCGTGATACGGCTGCCAAGTACCCGGAGATCATACATCCGTTCACCGAAGGTTATAAAATCATGCGGAGACTTCAGATATGTCAATAAATGTTTGCTGCTTTACGGGTCATCGCCCTTACAGCTTTCCGTTCGGCTCGGACGAGAGCAGTGTGGCATTCTCTGAGTTCAAAAAAACGCTCGACCTTACGGTGGAGCGTCTCGTGAAAGAAGGCTGTCGGTGCTTTTTGACCGGAATGGCGGAGGGCTTTGATATCTGGGCGGCAGAATCGGTGCTTCGTGTTTGCCGCCGGGTCCCCGCGGCTCTGTGTGCGGTCGTACCGTTTTCGGGACATCGTCAGAGGATATCACCGCGCTTTGCGGAGCGTTACGATATGATCCTGCGGTGCGCAGATTCGGTGAAGGTACTGGCAGACGGTTATTCGCCTTCCCGGTATCGTGAGCGGAACAAATACATGGTCGACAACAGCGATGCGGTCATTGCCGCGTATGACCGGCGCAACCCGCGAAGCGGTACGGGGCAGACGGTCAGATATGCTCTTTCGTTGGGCAGACACGTCATAGAGCTGCCGTTAAAGTTCTGATGCGGTGAGATGCGTACGGTTATCGGGTGACCGTATCACAGCTTTGGAGCAGGTATATCGGAAGAAGCTGAGACATGCAAAAACATCCCGTCCTGTCTGACGCAGGGCGGGATGTGTTTTTCGCGGTTTCTTCGGAGTTTTCGGGTTCTGTGTCAGCTGCGGCTGAAGCTTGTTTCAGCCAGCCGGCGGTAGCGTGCGAGCAGATCGTCTATCCGGTACATCTTGGGACCGTTATAGAAGCATTTTACCTTGCCGTTGAACCGCTCATACCACTTTTTGTCGAGCGCGCCGAGACCGTAGCAGGCGCCGGCGATGCTGCCGACAGTGGCTGCGGTGCAATCGTTGTCATGAGCCATTGCCACAGCGTTAGAGAAGCATTTGCCTATGTCTTTACCGCCGAGATGCAACGCAAAGACTACCAGGCACGCGTTGTTGAGGGTGTGTACGTTGCTCATGCCGGGATAACGCTCATCGGTGAGGCGCACGGCATCCTTCCAGTCGTGTACGTTGAAGCGCTCGGCAAGCGCCCAGCGTATGCCTTCGGCAAGCCTGCATTCCGCCGGGATCTCAAGCAGGGCGGTCTCAAGCGCCTTGAAGGGGTCACCCAACGCAAATGCGGCACTGATGGCTGCCGCAAAGAACATGGAGCCGTATATGCCGTTGCGGCGGTGGGTAAGGTATGCGTCCGTATAAGCCAGCCGCGCGGCAAGCCTCGGGTTGCCGGGAGCCATGTAGGCATAGCCGTCGCAGCGTATATCCGCGCCGATCCATTCCTGATAGGGGTTGTCTTTTTCAGCCGCATGATCGGGAGATATGCCTGCCTTAAGGTTGCGCAGCGCAGCGTCCTCGGCGGTATATGCCAGAGTCACGTATTTCAGCCATGTTGCCGCCACACCGTCGAGTGTGAAATCAAGACCGCCGTTTTCCTCTGCGATAAGGAGCGAGAGGATCACAAACGCGACGTCGTCGTCATTCGGGACGCTGTTGAGGTTGTCACGAAGGTAATCTTTGCACGGTGAATCGAAATATCTGACAAGGTCGGGCGTGGGCGTGTCCGTCCAGTAATCGGTGAGCGGGTGCTCTATCCCGAGCTCATGCGCGTAGCTTTCTATCCTCTCTGCCGTCCATCCTTCTACGATCGCTCCGAGCGTGCATCCGGCAAAGCGCGAAAGCATTGCACCCTTCAGCTTGTCATCATAATCCGCCGGCAGCGAATCAAAAAGCACTTGGCCGCCGCCGGGAGGGCACAGCTTCAATATGTCCTCAATGGAATCGGGCTCTTTCGCCCTGAGTAAGGGATCGGGACTGAGCGCGTAAAACCCGCGGGCGAGTTCCGTGATCTTGTCGGCTGCTGAGGCTATCGCCTCGTCTATGCCGGAGCATTGCTGTTCCTCACATTGGCGGATCTGGTCGGCGAGCGTAGCCAGCTTCCAATTAAGGATCGAAAGGTCGCGATAGTTCATGGTAGGTTTCTCCGTTTGTAAGTATGTTGTATTGCCTCAGCCTTGGGCTGTGCTTTCGTCGTTAAACACATATTTTATCTCTGTGCCCTCGAGCGACACCGTGTAGTTAAAATCACCCGCGGTAAGTGTGGTGCTGCCTCCGTCGGGCAGCTCGATGCTCAGCGTATAAGATGTGAGGTTTCCGTCGGAAAACTCAAACGAGAAATATCCTCCGATACATCCGTCAAAAAGCGAAGCGCCTGAATCCGTAAGCGCGAGCTGTACGTATTGTTCGTTGCCGCCGAAGATACGCGTGGCGTTGACCGATGTATACAGTCTTTGGGATATGACTTTTCTTGCCGCCGCAGCCAGCTTGGCGGCTGAATTTTCAGCTTCCTCTCCGGTGAGCGAGCCGCTGCCGCCGGTAAAGGCCGCGGTGCGGTTGTATACTGCGGTGTACGAGCCCTTCTCGTTCAGCACGAGCACAAAATCCGCAGAGTCCGGGAGAAGCGCCGATGCCGACGACAGGAGCTCGGCTGCCTTATCATCGCTCATACGTACTTCTTCTCCTCTCAGCTTGAGAATATACGCCACTGAAACGACGGCTGCGAGCAGCACTGCGGCGAGCACCGCGATCATAACGGTTTTTTTAATTGCGTTCATCAGTGATTCCCCGCTTTATTCAGCCGGTAGTGAGGATGCGGAAAAAATCCGCAATCCGGTCAAGCATGCCGCCTCCGTAAAGCAGCAGCCATACCACAAGAACTATACATGAAAGTCCGATAGCGGCCAGTGCCACCTGTTTCATTCGTTTTATGCGTTCATGGTAGAGCCCCTCTTTTACACTGCGGGCTATTTTGAACGTCATGTAACCGAAGATGAGCGAAAGCGGCATGAATATCACACCGAGAAACGACAGCAAAGCAAAAAGGCGGGATTTTTCAGCAGCTTCCTCCGCCGCGGTGTCAAACGAATATACCGGGGAATCGGCGACCGTTTCGACTTTTCTGCCACACTTGGGGCATGTTGGGCTGTGACCGTCATGGACCGTACCGCAGAAATTACATACCGGCATTTATAACACTCCTTTTATGATATGGTTTTCGTGCAAGATTCGGTGGCACACCGTGATTTACGAAAATTACTTCCGACATTGACAGTATACATTAATTCGTTCAAAATTACAATAGCTTTGAGCACGCATTTCCGGTCTTTAATTTCGCATTTTTGACCACATCTGTTCATGGAGTGCCGGCAGCTTTGTTTTCGGTTTGCTTTTTTGGAATTTGTGTGCATTGTGAAAATTGTTTCTTGTTCGTTTGTCAATGATGTGAGACCGGAAAAAGCGAAAGAGTTTTGTCTATGGA
>URSI01000048.1 GCA_900550505.1 uncultured Eubacteriales bacterium | reverse complement strand
CGCTCATGAGCGTGCCGGATATGTACCGTGAAGGCAGCTTCGGGCTCGGTGCAGGTAAGCTGAGGACGGTATTCCGTGTCGTGCTGCCGGCGGCGGTCCCGGGCATAATGGCAGGCATCGTGCTTTCTACCGGCAGGATAGTCGGAGAGACTGCCGCACTTATATTCACCGCAGGCACCGCGGCGGAGCCGCCGACAGGGCTGCTGAATCCGGGAAGAACTCTTTCGGTGCATCTTTATGCCCTGTGGAGCGAGGGGCACGGTACCGGTAAGGCGTACGCGACCGCCGTTGTGCTGCTGTTGATCGTCATACTGCTCAATGCTGCGTCCGCGGCAATACAGAAACGTATGATAAGGAGGCAGGGATAATGGATAAATTTACCGTGTCAGGCCTTGACCTCTATTACGGGGAGTTCCATGCGCTGAAAAATGTCGATCTCAATATAGCTTGCAATGAAATAACGGCTTTTATCGGTCCCTCCGGCTGCGGGAAATCTACGTTGCTGAAAACCCTCAACAGAATGAACGACCTCGTTGCCGGATGCAGGATAGAAGGAAAAGTCTTGCTTGACGGAAACGATATTTATGGTAAAATAGATGTGAACCGGCTTCGTAAGCGGGTTGGTATGGTGTTCCAGAAGCCGAATCCCTTTCCGATGAGCATATATGACAATATCGCCTACGGACCGCGGACACACGGCGTGACGGGCAGAGCAAAGCTTGATGCAGTGGTCGAAAAGTCGTTACGTGATGCGGCGATATGGGACGAAGTGAAGGATCGCCTCAGAAAGAGTGCCCTGAGCCTTTCCGGCGGTCAGCAGCAGCGGCTGTGCATAGCACGGGCGCTTGCGGTTGAGCCCGAGGTGCTGCTGATGGATGAGCCTACGAGCGCGTTGGATCCGATCTCCACAAATAAGATCGAGGATTTGACGCTTGAACTTAAAAAGAATTATACGATAGTCATGGTCACTCACAATATGCAGCAGGCAGCGCGGGTTTCAGACAAGACAGCGTTTTTTCTGCTGGGAGAGGTCGTCGAGTACGGCACCACGGAAAAAATGTTTTCACAGCCTGCCGACAAGCGCACCGAGGACTATATCACGGGAAGATTCGGATGAACGCAGGGAGGAGAGCCTGAGCGATGAGAAACGAATTCGGGACTCAGCTTGAAGAGCTGAACAGGGGGCTTATCTCAATGGGTGCGCTTTGCGAGCGCGCCATCGCCTGCGCGGCAAAGGCAATGTTGGGTGCCGACGCTTCGCTTGCGAGGGAGGCAGTCGAGACCGAACGTGAAATAGACCGGCGGGAAAAGGATATCGAGAATCTTTGCCTTCGCATACTGCTCAGACAGCAGCCGGTCGCGCGTGACCTGAGGACCGTGTCTTCGGCATTGAAGATGATAACGGATATGGAGCGGATAGGCGATCAGGCTGCCGATATAGCTGAGATAGTCTTGTCCGGAGATGTGTCGGGGGAACTTTGCCGTGTGCGTGTTCGCGATATGGCTTATGCTGTTATACGCATGGTGACAGACAGCATCGACGCATTTGTAAACAAGGATGAGAGCGCCGCGCGTGCCGTTATAGAAAGCGACGACGTGGTGGACGCTCATTTTACCGCCGTGCGCAACGATATAATAGAGCTCATCGCGTGTGATCCCGGTCACGGAGCTGCCGCGGTCGATATGCTCATGATAGCGAAATACCTTGAGCGTATAGGAGATCATGCGGTAAATATTGCCGGTTGGGTGATATTTGCGATAATCGGTGAGCATACCGGAGGTTGAATATGATATATTACGCAGAGGATGATGAAAGCATAAGAGAACTCGTGCTGTATTCACTCAGAGGCGCGGGATATGAGGCTCTCAGCTTTGCGGACGGCAGGGCTTTGCTTTCGGCGGTTGCCGAGCGTGTGCCGCAGCTGGTGCTGCTTGACATAATGCTGCCCGAGACCGACGGCATGGAGGTGCTGCGCAGGCTCAGAAAGTTGCCGGCTACCCGGCGGGTGCCCGTAATAATGATAACGGCGCGCGGTTCGGAGTATGACAGGGTAAAGGGACTCGATGAAGGCGCAGACGATTATATCGTCAAGCCGTTTGGCATTATGGAACTCATCTCACGCGTAAAGGCGCTTTTACGCCGCACGTATGAGCGCAGCGGTGACGTGATCTCCGTGGGACCGGTTGAGATCAATGTGAGAAAGCATTCGGTGACCTCGTGCTCGGAAATCGTCACTTTGACGCTCAAGGAATATGAGCTGTTGTATCTTTTGATGAAAAATCCGGACACCGTATACACCCGTGATATGCTTCTTTCGTCCGTGTTGGGATACGATTTTGACGGAGAAACCCGCACGGTAGATGTGCACATCCGTACGCTCCGTTCCAAGCTGAAGGAAGGCGGACGTATAATCGAAACGGTGCGCGGCGTAGGTTACCGGGCGTCCGATGATCATCTGCATGGCGAAACGGAGTGAAGCGGGGAGATGAAAAGAAAGATATTCATCAGCATTTTTCTGACGGCCGTAGCCGTGCTTCTGACCGCTTCCGCTCTGTCGACCGCCGTTATGTATACAAGAATGAGCGAGGAATCGATGCTTGAGGTAAGAGATGTGGCCGACAGTGTCGCCTCGATACTGAATGCTTCCCAAAACGATACAGAGATTTTGACCGCCTTTGCGGAAAACGCACGCAGCCGCATTACTCTTATTGCCGCCGACGGAAGAGTGATATATGACAACGATGCGGACGAGACAGCGATGGACAACCACCTTGACCGTCCCGAGGTTGTGCAGGCACTGTCGTCAGGAAGCGGCGAAGTCGTCAGAAACTCCGAAACCATAGGCAAACGCACGTTTTACCGTGCCGTGAGATTAAATGACGGCAGCGTTTTGCGCGTGGCTGCAACCGGAAGCAGCTTTTTCGGACTGCTTGGCGGATGGCTGCCGTGGACTTTGCTGATAGCCGCGCTGGTATGCTTTGCGGCGCTGATAACCGCTCTCACACTTGCCGATTCGCTTACTCGTCCCATAAATACGATAAATATAGAAGATCCGCTGTCAAATAACGTGTATGATGAGCTTTCGCCGCTTCTCACACGGCTCGAAGCCCAGAACGGGCGTATAAGAGAGCAGATAAGGGAGCTTACGGCCAACAAACGGGAATTTGAATGTATCACGGACGGGATGCAGGAAGGTATAGTCATATTCTCGGCGGAAGGCGGTGTGTTGTCTGCAAACCGCAGCGCAAAACAGATACTGTCCGACCATACCGACGGATCATATCTTGAACTGTGCCGTGACGCCGTGTATGCGGATACGGTGGAAAAGGCACTCAGAGGCGAAAGGAGCGTAGCCACGCTCGAGCGCGCCGGACGCATATACTCTATGCATGCATCTCCGGTAGGTTCTGCGGATCAGGAGCCCGGAGCTCCTTCCGGTTCGGCAGTGCTTCTGATTTCCGACGTGACCGAGACCGCCGCTTCCGAGCGTCAACGCCGTGAATTTACGGCAAACGTATCGCATGAACTGAAAACACCGCTTACGTCGATAATGGGTTATGCCGAACTTATCTCGCATTCAATGGCGTCGCCTGCGGACGTGCCCGGATTCGGGAGCAGGATATATAATGAATCCAGGCGTCTTCTGGCGCTCATCGAAGATATCATACGGCTTTCGCAGCTTGACGAGGGCGGCCTGAAGGAAGAATTCAAAGAGCAGGACATAGGCGTTATCTGCGCGGAAGTGACCGAGAGGCTGTCGGACAGGGCGGCGGAATGCGGAGTGACTCTGAAATTCGTCCCCGCGTCGGAGCCGCTGACCGTAAGCGGTATCAAACAGGTCATTTATGAAATGGTATATAACCTTACCGATAACGCGATAAGGTATAATCGGGCGGGCGGCAGCGCGGAGCTGACGGCACAGCGCAGGGACGAGCGGATCGTTCTAAAGGTGAGCGACACCGGTATAGGCATAGCGCCGGAACACCGCACCCGTGTGTTTGAACGGTTTTACAGTGTCGATAAGAGCCGTTCAAAAGCAAACGGCGGGACCGGGCTCGGGCTCTCCATAGTGAAGCACGGAGCCATGCTGCATGATGCGGAAGTGTCACTGGACAGCGTTCCCGGGCACGGAACCTGCGTGACGGTTTCCTTTCCCGCAGCTCATAAACAATAAAATTTCCGCCGGCCCGGTGATCCCGTGCCGGCGGTCGTTTTTTTGCGGGAAAAACATATTTGCGCCAATGTGTTTCCGATTCGGTTCACACGAGCTGCACGTGGTAATGGTCGAGCCAGTAATTCAGCTGCAGCATATAGGCGATCGTCTGCGGCACGGTCATCAGCTGTCCGTACCAGGGCTGCTGATTGCTGTCGGTCAGCAGCGACACAAGTGCTTCACGCCTTACTACCGAGTGAATCGGTGCGGAGACGTCGTCCAGCACGTTTCTGAGCAGTGCGGAAACAGTTTCAAGGTACTCCGGATTGTGGGTTTTCGGATACGGGCTTTTCCTTCTCCACAGTATTTCGTCCGGTAATAATCCGGTCATTGCCGTTCGCAGCAATCCCTTTTCAAAGCCGCCGTGTTCCTTGAATTCCCAGGGTACCGAGTACAGATATTCGGCTATTCGGTGGTCGCAGAAGGGCACCCGGACTTCAAGAGCGCTGAACATGCTCATTCTGTCTTTCCTGTCCAGCAGCGTCTGCATGAACCAGTCGGTGTTCAGCCTCATCATTTGCTTCATACGGCGTTCTGTCGGGCTGTCGGTGTCGAGTACGCAGGCGTCGGCAACCGTGCGCGCATACCGTTCGTGCACATACTCGGCGGGATCAAAGCCTTCGGAGTATTCGGGACGAAGGAATTTTGCGCGCATTGACGTCGACTGTGCCCACGGGAACCCCTCCCGCTCTCTTATTTCAGGGTCACGGTACCACGGATATCCGCCGAATATCTCATCGGCGCATTCACCCGACAGTGCAACGGTCACATGCTTTTTTATCTCGCGGCAGAAGAGCAGAAGCGACGAGTCGACATCTGACATTCCCGGGAGATCGCGTGCGCGGACCGCATCGAACAAAGCATTCACCAGTTCGGCGGTATCTATCGTCGTAAGGTAATGTTCACACCCCAGCCAATCGCGCAGGAACGGTATGAACTGAGTGTCACTTGTGGGTTGGAATTTGCTTTTTTTGAAATATTTCGTGCTGTCCCGGTAGTCCACCGAAAAAGCGCACAGGCGCTTTCCTTCACTGCCGAGCTTTCGTGACGCTATGGAGCAGATTATGCTCGAATCGAGCCCGCCGGACAAAAAAGTACCGATGGGTACGTCGGAGACCAGCTGCCGCTCGATCGAGTCGGTCACGAGGTAACGGACGTGCTCTGCTGTCTCTTCAAAGCTTTCACGGTGCTCACGCGGCATCAGCTTCCAGTATCTGCGCAGCCTGAGCCCCTGATCGTCGAAAAATCCGCAGTATGCCGGAGGGAGCTCGAAAAAGTCCTTGAAAACTCCGCATCCCGGTGTCCTTCCGGGGCCGGTCATTATCAGCTCGCGGATCGAAGAGACATCGGCTCTGGGCTGTACCCCCGGACATGCGAGCAGACCCTTCAGTTCCGAAGCGAAGCAGAACGCGGAGCCGGTCAATGTATAAAAAAACGGTTTGACTCCCATGCGGTCTCGCGCAATAAACAGGCGACGCGCCGCGCCGTCGTATACGGCAAAGGCGAAGATACCGTTCATGCGGTTCACGCATTCTTCGCCCCATTCTATATATGAACGCAGCACGACTTCCGTGTCCGAGCGGCTGTCGAAAACGTGACCGAGATTTTTAAGCCCGTTTCTCAGCTCGTCGGTATTGTAAAGCTCGCCGTTGTAAACCACCGTGTAACGGCGTTCCCCGCAGGCCACGGTCATCGGCTGCCTGCCTCCGTCTATATCAATGACGCACAGTCGGTTGTGCAGGAGCAGGACATTTGCGGGTCTGTCACCGTCCGCATCGTCTCCGTTAAGAGCCGCCGCAAATACTCCGGACTGATCCGGTCCCCGGTGTACCATGGAACGTCTCAGTTCCTCACTTTCACGACAAAGTGCGGCGTTCCCCTCAAAATCCACGATCCCGGCAATTGAACACATAGTATCACCTCTGAAAAATCCGATGCAGGTCACCGTCTGCACCTTTTCATGACATAATATGCACGGTGCGGGCAGGTTTGACAATCAGAGAGGGATTTTTGCGCCGGACGACAGTCCGAAAAATTGTATAGTCCGTAATATCGGGCGTGTAAAAATCCGAAAATCGGCGTAAAACAGGCCAGAAAAACTGCCGAAATATTGAAAATCAGGCGAATTTATCGCACCGCTCTTGAAAAAAGCGTAAAATTAATGTATCATTCAATAAAAGAGCGGGAGTCAATCTCTGCGGGAATATATTTTAAATTTGTGTTATATATGTCTTGTAACGAAAGGAGTATAAGAAATGGGTCTGATCAGAGCCGGTATAGGTGCTTTGGGCGGCACACTTGCCGATCAGTGGAAGGAGTTTTTCTATTGTGAGGCAATTGATAAGGAAATACTTGTGACTAAAGGTCAAAAGCGGATCACCGGCCGCTCTTCCAATACGAAAGGAAATGACAATATCATTTCCAACGGTTCCGGAATAGCCGTTGCAGACGGACAGTGCATGATCATAGTCGAGCAGGGCAAGGTTGTGGAAGTCTGTGCGGAGCCGGGAGAGTTTACTTATGATTCTTCCACCGAGCCGAGCATTTTTGCCGGAAGTCTCGGCCGCAGCATCATAGATACGTTTAAAACCATCGGTAAGCGCTTCACATACGGCGGCGATACCGGTAAGGATCAGAGAGTATATTATTTCAACACAAAGGAGATAGGTGATAACAAATTCGGCACTGCGAATCCCATTCCGTTCCGCGTTATAGTGGATGAAGCGCTGGGCATGAAGATGTCGGTGGATCTCCGTTGCAACGGTGTTTTTTCATACAAAATCGTTGATCCGTTGCTGTTTTATACAAATGTCTGCGGCAATGTTTCCGATGTTTATGAGCGCTCGGAAATAGATCCCATGCTCAGGGGTGAGCTCATGAACGCCCTGCAGCCGGCACTGGCGAAAATAGCGGCTCAGCGCATCATGTATTATGAGATACCCGGTCACACGACCGAGATCGTGGAGGCGCTGCGTGAGGAGCTTTCTGCGGACTGGAGGGAGAAGCGCGGCCTTGAGGTCTACTCCATGGCGCTCAACTCGGTGTCTGTCCCCGAGGATCAGCGGCGTAAGATCACCCAGTGGGAAGAAAATGC
Organism: uncultured Eubacteriales bacterium; assembly: GCA_900550505.1. GTDB lineage: Bacteria > Bacillota > Clostridia > Oscillospirales > CAG-382 > UMGS1307. The sequence continues at coordinate 199 of URSI01000048.1, read as the reverse complement.
CATGCTGAGCAATCCGAATCTTGCGGCGGCACACCTGGTCGGCGGTCAGGTATCGGCAATGAACAAGGCTGCTGAGAACGAAGGCGGTGCCATGACCGGATTCATGGGCATGGGTATGGCAATGAACGCGGGCGGCGCAAATGCCCAGAGCCTTTTCGGTATGGGACAGCAACGGCAGCAATCTGCCGCGGATTCGTGG
>URSI01000047.1 GCA_900550505.1 uncultured Eubacteriales bacterium | reverse complement strand
GGGTATGATGCCTCGCATACTTTTGAGCTGCTCAACGACCATATCGAATACTACCATATAAAGGATTCCGAGCTTGACGGAACCATAGTGCCGCCCGGCTGCGGTCGCGCCTTTCTCAAAGAGCTTATCTCCCATATAAAGGCAGACCCGAGGTCTGAAGCGATCCTGACCATCGAACCGCATCTCTGCGATTTTACGGGACTTGCCTCGCTTGCCGCAGACGGGAAAATCGAGCACCGGTTTTCGTTTGCTTCGCCCTATGAGGCGTTTGAGACGGCATATAACGCTGTCCTGAAATTAGCGGAATGAGACGCCGTGCGCTCCTCGCGGCAGCCGGGGGTATTTGTTCGGTTTTGCCGTTCTTCTGGGATAAGCTTTTTCTGGCGTCGCTCGCCGGCAGTGCGCTGTATTTTGCCGCAATGTATGACGGCGGTCGGCTTAAACGCTCATTTTCTCTTTCAATGATCTACGGAGCGGCGTTTTATCTGCCGCTTTATTACTGGTTTACAGCGTTATACCCGTTCGGCCACTTCGGGTTCACTCCGGTGCAGGGGTGGGTGATAATCGTTGCCGCGTGCGTAGGAATAAGCGCGGTGCATTCACTCGCTCTGGCTTCGGTAATGAAGCTTGCCTCGTTCCTGCACGTTGCAAAACCGGTTTTGCCGGCGGTATTTGCCTGTGCGATAATGCTCGACGAGTTTCTGATATCACTCGGATCTCTCGGATTTTCTTGGGGCATGACCGCTTCGGCACAGACCGGATTTCTGCCTGCGGTCCAGACCGTTTCGGTATTCGGGGCATACTTTGTCACCGTTATCGTTACGGTGTCAGGCGCCCTGATAGGATTGGCGATATGCGATGTGCCATCAAGGAGGAAGCTGTGGCTGTGTGTCGGTGCCGGCATATATTGCGCAAATGCAATCGCCGGTACGGTGTTGCTGTACTCCGACCCGCACTCAACGGGCGAATTCGACGTGGCATGCGTTCAGGGCAATATACTTTCGAACGAAAAGTGGGACAACAGCTATGCGCTGTCCGTTGAGCGCTACGCGGTACCGGCGTGTGAGCTTGCAACAAGCGGCGAATACGATTTGGTCGTACTGCCGGAATCGTCGTTTCCGTTTCTCTTCGACACCGGCTCTTCCCTCGCAAATGAGATATCCGACTCCGCCAGGCAAGGCGACACGGCAGTGCTTATGGGTGTGTTGCTGAACACTCAGACCGGAAAATTCAACGGAACGATAGCGGCCGACAGCGACGGAAGCTATTCCTCGGCGTACGGCAAACGTCACCTTGTGCCGTTCGGTGAATACATTCCGGCTCTGTTCAAAAGCATATCTTTCATCGAAAATCTCAATCTCGGCGGCATGGACTATACCCCGGGTCAGGATAGCGCGCTCATAACGCTTCGGAACGGGATAAGGATAGGATCGCTCGTATGCTTTGATTCCATATTTTCTTCGCTTTCACGCGAAAGTGTGCGGGACGGTGCGACGTTATTGGTTGTAGTGACAAATGATTCCTGGTTCAAAGACACACGTGCGGTGTATCAGCACGCATCTTTTTCAAAGCTCCGGGCGATTGAAACGGGGCGTTGCGTGGTAAGGGCCGCAAACACGGGAGTCTCCATGCTTATAGATTCAAAAGGACGTGTGATTTCGGAGCTGGGGCCTTTAGTGCAAGGTGTCGTTGACGGCACCGTATACACATACGATAACATGACTCTCTATACGAGAATCGGCGACGTCGTGCTCTGGGCGGCTCCGCTGCTGACAGCGCTCGCGCAGATTTTTATGATCCTTGCAAACCGTAATAAAAGAAATTCAAACGGAGATGACAGCGATGAAATGTGAAACTCTGAAGCTCTATGACCGTCATGTATACGACGGATGCGAAAATGTGACGCTTGACATCATGATACGCACCCGCGCTCCCGAGATGCCGATACCGCCCCGACCGGCAATGCTCGTTTTCGGCGGCGGCGGATATGCATATGTTTCCGCGCGTGAGACCGAGCCGATCGGCACCGAATATCTGGCGGCAGGATATAATGTATTTATGCTCAACTACACCTGCGGCGAAAAAGCCGCGGTCGCACATCCGCTGCTCGACGCGGCGCTTGCTGTCGCGACTATCCGCAAAAACGCCGAGCTCTGGGATATAGACCCGGACAAGATCGCTGTATGCGGATTTTCCGCCGGCGGTCACCTTGCCGCCTCGATAGCCACCCTGTGGGACAGCCCGGAAGTGCTGGAGCCACTTGGATTGGAAGCCGGCCAGGCCCGTCCGAATGCGGCGGTGCTGGGTTACCCGGTGATATCCGGTATCGTGAAGCCGAACGTGCTCAGTTTTGACAACTTTCTCGGCAAGGATGCCGGCACGGAACAAAGACGCAAATACTCGTGCGAAAACAATGTGAAGTCCACAACATGCCCGTGCTTTATCTTCCATACGGCGAACGATACCTGTGTTCCGGTGGAGAACAGCATCGTTTTTGCCGCTGCACTCGCAGAACACGGCGTGCCGTTCGAGCTGCACATACTGCCCGACGGCTTACACGGTATTTCACGCGCCAACTTTGAAACTTCAAGGACCTGTCCCGATGCCGGCAACAGCCCATATGTCGCGCGCTGGTCACACTGGGCAGTCCTCTGGCTGAACCGGCTGTTTGAAAACGAATAAAACGTTGATCGTCACAATGCGGCTGCCGCGGACAAATGTCCGCGGCAGCTTTACTATCGGAACAGTATATCTGCCGGACACCGACGATGAGATTCAAAGCGTGCGGCCGTTTGCTCCGTGATACAAACCGGTTATCTCATTCAGCATATCAAGATGCGGAAAATCGCGGTTATACACAATGTTCATTTCCCGGAGCATGCTGAGATTCTCTATCGGCAGCGCCGTGAGCTTTCCTTTTGTCAATTCGTCCATACACGCGCTTTTGGGGAGTATGGATACGCCGAGGTCCTTTCGCACAAGATCCTTTATCGACGCGATATTATCCACCTCGAGCAGAACATTAAAGTTTTCTATCGCCTCATCCGCAGCGGTCAGCGACGCTTCAAATTGCATACGGGTCGCAGACGTCGGCAGCCTAAGTATCAGCTGCTCATGCTTCAGATCATTCAGTGTGACCATGGGCTTTGAAGAAAGCGGATTATTATTGGACAGTATACAAACAAGGTAATCCGTATCAAGCATGAGACAGCAAAGCTCGGGCGTCGGGTGTCTGCCTTCGACAAAAGCAATATCAAGTTCATAATCGCCCAGCATCTGATAAAGATTTTTTATGGTATCAGTTATAATCGTAATACTTATGTTGCTTTTCCGCCGTCCGTATTGCGCAAGCACCTCGGTTATTGCGTTGCTTTCCGAGGTATGGGTTATACCTACGCGAAGGCGTGTCAGATTTTTTTCGCAGTCATGTATCTCTGTCATCATTTTTTCGTACATAGCCTTTAGCCTGCGAGCATACCTGAGGGCAATTTCCCCTTCTGCGGTCAATTTCAAGCCGCCTTTGCCCCTGTAAAAAAGCTTTTTTCCTATTTCCCTCTCAAGCTGGGTTATATGATGACTGACCGCAGGCTGAGTCAGCGACAGCACCTGGGAAGCCTTCGTAAAGTTTTTATGTTCGGCTGCCGCCAGGAAGGTCTCAAGTTTAAGGTCAAGCATTTCCGTCCTCCATTCAGAAAATTTATCAATATCAAAAAAAATATAAGTTGATTTTATTCTTAAAAGAGTGTACCATAACTCATATCATATTGCAAGAGCAAAATGTTCTTACGGTATCGGAGGTGTAGACTTGAAAGCAATACATTCGGCGCTCGCGCAGGCGCCGGACAGTGCGGTCGCTATTATATCCGTCGCACTTATGCTGATGGGTGGGTTTCTCGCAAGCAGGATAACAAAACTGCTTAAACTCCCCAACGTGACGGCATACATACTTGCCGGCGTGGTCATAGGCCCTTTCTGCCTTGATCTGGTACCGCAGAGCTTTGTCGACGGAAGCGAGTTTCTCGCGGATATCGCGCTCGCTTTTATAGCTTTCGGAACCGGTGAGTTTTTCAAGCTCTCGATGCTGCGTCAAAACGGATTGAAAGTCGTCGTGATCACCGTAGCCGAGTCATGTGTCGCCTGTGCCGCGGTGTTTTGCGTCATGTACTTTGTGTTAGATCTGAGCCTTGCGTTTTCCGCCGTGCTCGGAGCGCTCGCCGCGGCAACGGCGCCGGCGTCAACGCTCATGACTATAAGGCAGACCGGTGCCCGGGGCGATTTTGTCAACACCCTGTTGCAGGTAGTGGCGCTTGATGACCTTGTCGGACTATTGGCATACAGCGTTGCTATCTCGCTCGCCGTGGCATCTACCGCCGGCAGTGCGATAAATGTTTCGGATATGGCTGTGCCGTTGGCACAAAATCTCGGGATAATGCTGCTCGGCGGAGTTTTCGGTCTGATCATGAGGATGATGATACAAAAAAGGCGTTCGACGGACAACCGACTCATAATTTCAGTGGCTTTGATCTTCGGTTTCTGCGGATTCTGTTCATTTTTCAGCATTTCGCCTTTGCTCGGATGCATGTCTATGGGCACTGTATATGCCAACATAGCTCGTGATGACGACCTGTTTCGCCAGCTCAACTACTTCAGTCCGCCGATACTGCTGTTGTTTTTCGTACGTTCCGGCATATCGTTCGATCTGGGCTCTCTCGTGAGCGTTACCGGCGAAATAGGCGCCGTTCCGCTGCTGACGGTAGGCTTTGTTTACTTCATAATACGGATAGCCGGGAAATACGCCGGTGCGTTTATCGGTTGTCTTTCGGTCAAAAAATCACCCAAAGTCAGGAATCTGCTCGGGCTCGCGCTGATACCGCAGGCTGGTGTAGCGATAGGTCTGGCATCGCTCGGAGCACGAACGCTTCAGGGCGCCGAGGGGCAGGCGCTGCAAACGATCATCCTGCCCTCCAGCATACTCTACGAGCTGATAGGACCCGCCTGCGCCAAGCTCTCTCTATACCTTTCCGGATCGTACTCCAAAAAGCTGGAGGACATTACGCAGGTCGACGAGCTCGACTCCAACGGTGAAAAGAAAAAACCGGTTGACATACTTATCGAACGCATCAAAAAAATACAGGAGCAGCTGCCGCCTCATCCGGTCGATGCGGATGAGCAGGCGTTCACACAGGCTGCGTGGGAGCAGTATCAGCTCTTCGGCCGCGCACGGCAGCGTCGCTTCAACGGGAGGCTATAAAATATGACTGTTAATGATCCGATCGCGGAATTGCTCGGAAGCTGGTCGAGCGAAGCCGGTTGGGCTTCGATACTTTTCCGCATCGCACTGTCTATACTGATCGCTGCCGTGATCGGCTGCGAACGCTCGAGCAAGCGTCATTCCGCAGGGCTACGCACCTTCATACTGATAACACTTGCCTCGACCGCCGCCATGCTTTTGGATATTTTTGCAGGCGCGATACTGATCCCCGCCGCCGCAATGATAGCGATTGCCATTATAAGCGTAAATTCTCTGCTCTTCAGTTCGCGAAGCAGGATCAAGGGACTCACAACATCCGCAGCGCTTTGGACCTGCGGGATCATAGGGCTGACCTGCGGCGCCGGTTACTATACCGTCACGCTCGCGGTCTCGGTCGCTCTGTTGTGCTGTCTGTCTCTTTTCCCCACATTTGAGTCGTATCTCAAGGATCGTTCAAACCATTTCGAGGTCCACCTTGAGCTTACGAGCAGCGGAAGTCTGCTGGACTTCGTAACAACCATACGGATGCTCGGGCTGACAATAGATGATATTGAACTGAACCCCGCATATGCCGGTTCAGGGCTCAGCGTGTACACCGTCTCGATATCGGTAACGGGCGAAGAACTGAAGCGCTATAAGACGCACAAGGAAATAATAGAAGCGCTGAGCACACTTGAATATGTGCATCACATCGAGGAAATGCGCGGTTGAATACAGAAGCGAGCTCCTTCCGGAGCTCGCTCAATACTTTGTGTATGATACGCTGGCAAAATCACTCAGTTTGGTCAGCGTTTATGCGTTTTGGGATAACTCAGTCGTCCTTTTTATCCGAAAGCTTGCCGAGCAATGAGATAACGCCTATGATGACGGCGGTAACCGCAAATATACCGAGCATGCCTATGCCCATTATCGGCAGAGTATCAAGAAAAGCCTGAACATTTATCATTTTATTTTACCATCCTCAAACAGTTCATGCGCCCATGCTCTGAGCAAGGCTCAGCACAAGTCCGCCCGCTATGACCGACGCTATCTGACCGGAAACATTCACACCTATGGAATGCATGAGAAGGAAGTTCTGATTATCCTCCTCCAGCCCGAGCTTATGCACCACACGTCCGGACATCGGAAATGCCGATATGCCGGCAGCACCTATCATCGGGTTTATCTTTTTCTTGGCAAACAGGTTGATAACCTTGGCAAACAGCACGCCGCCCACGGTGTCAAAGATGAAGGCTATCAGCCCAAGTCCGAGTATGAGCAGCGTGTTGAGCTGCAGGAACTGATCCGCCTGCATCTTGGTCGCGACGGTCAACCCCAGCAGGAGCGTAACAAGGTTCGCAAGTACGTTCGACGCGGTCTCGGAAAGCGAATCGAGCACCATGCACTCGCGTATGAGATTGCCGAACATGAGGAATCCCACGAGTGCGACCGCCTTGGGAGCAACAAGCCCGGCAATCACCGTAACAACGATAGGAAACAGTATTTTTGTGAGCTTGGAAACCTTCTTGCCGCTGTATTCCATGCGGATGCGACGTTCCTTATGCGTAGTCAGAAGCTTGATGAACGGCGGTTGGATTATGGGAACAAGCGCCATATATGAATACGCCGCAACCATGATCGCGCCCGTATAATTGGAGCCGAGCTGCTGTGACACGAATATGGAGGTCGGTCCGTCTGCCGCGCCGATAATGGCGATAGATGCAGCGTCCTTCAATTCAAAACCAAACAATGAAGCCATGCTGAGAGTGAAGAAAATACCGAACTGCGCCGCTGCCCCGAAAAACATAAGCTTCGGATTTGAAAGCAGCGGGCTGAAATCTATCATGGCTCCGATACCTATGAAGAGGAGAAGCGGGAAAAGCTCATTGGCAATACCCATGCCGAACAGAACATCAAGTACCCCCTCTTCGATCTCGCCCTCTCCGTTTATCTGATTAACAGCGCCGGACAAGGGAAGATTGGCAAGTATAGCACCAAACCCCATCGGAAGCAAAAGCGTAGGCTCCATCTTTTTTTTGATGGCAAGGAAGATCAGGACCCCGCCTATCAGCCACATCACAAGCTGTCGCCAGTCGAAATGCAGCAAATGCTCGTACAACGCCTGAAAATTCTCCATACAATCCAGTTCCCCGTTTTTCAACATATTGGTCAGCGGACAAAAAAGCCGACAACGACCTTTTGTATTTTAACATGCACCTGGTATTTTGTCAATAAAAAATTGACGCCTGCTTGCACATTTGTCGCAAACGTTTTGATTGACAATGTGTCGCGGCTGTGATAAAATATGTTGAAATATTTTGAGAAGAGGTCGTCAGATGAGAGTTTCCAAGCTGTTGGGCGAGCATTTCAAGCAGGCTCCCGCGGACTGTCAGATAGAAAGCCATGCGCTGATGATACGCGGCGGCTACATAAAACCGGTAGGCACCGGTATTTTTTCACTGTATCCGTCTACAAAAAGAATAACGAGAAAGATCGAAGAGATAATACGCGAAGAAATGGATGCCATCGGCGGACAGGAGGTCCTCTTCCCCGTTGCCATGCCCGCCTCCCTTTGG
>URSI01000046.1 GCA_900550505.1 uncultured Eubacteriales bacterium | reverse complement strand
CAGTATATCGACCGTTATCCGACCCGTGAGGAGGCGGAGGAAAAGGCGGCTACGATCGTTGCAAGACCGGGGACCAGCGAGCATCAGACGGGGCTTGCGGCAGATATGCACAATATGGCTTCCGCAGAGCAGTCATTCGGTGAGACCGAGGCTGCGAAATGGCTCGCGGCAAACGCCTATAAATTCGGATTCATCCTGCGCTATGAAGAGGACAAGCAGGATATCACCAAAATAATCTACGAGCCGTGGCATTTCCGCTATGTGGGACGTTATCACGCCACGCGTATATACGAGTCCGGAATGTGTTTTGAGGAATATCTTGAGTCTATCAATAAGTAAAGCCTGATGCCCGATCTTAACCGAAAAACGAAAGGATACTGATCGATGAAACGTCTCGCACCTTTCTTTACGTCAGCGGCGCTGTTTATGGTGCTCTCGCTCCTGCTTTGTGCATGTTCGCCTTCGGACGAAGTGTCTTCGGACACTTCCGCGCCCCTGCCCGTGATAACCGTGAGCGGAGACCTGACTCTCGCGGAGGGCACCACGGCGGGTGCGCCCGTGACGGTAGAAGGCGCAGGCGACCTTGAAGTTTTATATCGCAGCAGCAATACGTCCGTTGCCGATGTCGATGACGACGGAACGGTCAGGGGCATTGCGACGGGGACTGCTGTCATAACCGTCAGCGTGGAAACGGGAAGCGAAGGCGGCACGGTCTCGGAGACTTTCAACGTGACTGTCATCGCAGTGCTTGCGGAAATACGCTTTGCGGCAGCGGAGATCACCGTCGTTGCAGGCTCCACAGGCTCGCAGGAGCCGATATTTCTCCCTGAAGGCGCGAATATCCCCGAACTTACATACCGCAGCGATAATGAAAACGCAGCCGTCGTGGATGAAGAAGGGGTGGTAACGGGCGTTTCGGCAGGCAGTTGTGTCATCACGCTTTCGTCTGAAGACGGCATCAGCGGATCATATCGCGTGAATGTGATCCCGGCGCTTTCGGATATATTGATAGATAAAAGCGCGTTGCTGCTGAATGTAGGCGACACCGCAAAGCTCAATGTCTCGCTTGTGCCGGACGGTGCGCAGGCTAAGATCGATTTTTCGTGCTCTGACACGTCCGTGGCGACGGTGGATGAGTCGGGCAACGTGACAGCCGTTTCTCCCGGCAGCGCCGTTATAAAAGTTGCCGCGGGTGATTTTACGGCGGAGTGCGCCGTGACGGTCAATGAAAAGAATACATACATACCGGTGACCGGTATCCTGATAGCCTCCGATACCGTGACGCTCCATACCGGTGCGGATGAGTACTTTGACCTGAACGCACAGGTGGTGCCGCAGAATGCGACGAATACGCACGTTACGTACTCGACCTCGGACAGAACGGTGGCAACAGTGGATAAGTCGGGCAGGATAACCGTGGCGGGTATCGGTACCGCGCGCATCACCGTCAGCGCCGCGGACGGCGTAACTGCGGTGTGCAAGGTAACTGTTGAAGAGCAAAAACGCACCGAAGCGCCAAAGGTCATCGACCATTCGTTCCTGACATCGGACCGGCTGATCATCATAGGCACCTGTGAGGACAACGCGAAGGTCACCGCAAGTAACGGCAGTGATTCCGTGACGACAACGGCGGACAAAAAATATTTTTCGGTCAGTCTGCCCGTGACGGGCAGCACTACGTCGGTGACGATAACGGCTACGGCTGAGGGCAAAAAAGCCAGTGAAAGCGTAAAATACAGCGTGCCGCTCGCGTCTCCTCCTTCTTCCCGCGGACAGTGGTCGCTCATCTGGGGCACGGGATATCATCTTTTCCTGTCTCATGTAGGCAATACCGATCTGGGATATGGGGATATAATGCGTACCAACGGGTTGACGAGCGCTCAGCTCGATTCGTTCGTGTCCAACGTGAACCGAAAGGTCGACGCGCTGAAATCGATCAACCCGGAGGCAGAATTGATTTATCTGATAGTCCCCTCCGCTGCGACCGTTTACCCCGAGGATCTGCCTGATTACATAACGCCCACGAACGGCGAGAGCCGGCTGGAACAGGTGACTCAGGCGCTGGGACGTTCAAAGGCGATCTGCATCGATATGCTTGAGGTGATGAGAGAGCATAAGAACGATCCGCTCAAGGCGTACTGGAATACGGATACGCATTGGAGCGATTACGGAGGGTTTTTGGCATATACCGAACTGTTCAAGGTAATATCGGAAAAGTTCCCCGCCGCGTCTCCCAGACCGATCACTGATTTCACTTTCAAAGAGGACTACTATTACGGCGGAGATATGTCCGTGTACCTTGAGATAAGAAAAGACCTCATGCAGGAATGGGGCGCGCTGCGTGTGCCCAATTTCGAGATGCCGGGCACGATATCGCGCGTGCAGCGGTACGTTTCGGACAGACAGCTGACGTATAACCCGTCTACAATGGAGGGACGAATAACCACGAGATCCGGCAATTCCTCGTTGCCCGACGTGCTCATACACCGTGATTCATTCTCCACGCAGATGTTCGATATAGTTTCGGAACGCTGTAATTTTTCGCTCTGGTATCCTATGTGGAGCTACGCGCTGAATACGAGCGACATAAGGTCGTACGGCGCCGACTATGTGATATACATAATAAACGAACGCAATATAGGCTCCATACTTTATTGATATTTTAAGTGTTTCTCTTTTCAAGCCCGCACGAATGGGAAGAGCTTTTGACCGCTGATCCCGGTGGCAGCTCACGCACGCACGAAGGGGGAGAACTATGGATTTCATCAGAAAAAGCGCCGATTTCAGCACTTTGGAGCGGCATGTGAACGCTCCGCTCATACGCAGGAGCTTTACGGTGCCGGGTGAGTGCGATGCCGAGATAGTCGTGGCTTCGACCGGGTTTTATGTGCTGTATCTGAACGGCCGCGATATCACCAAGGGGCAGCTCGCGCCGTATATCAGCGCGCCGGACGATATAGTCTGCTGTGACAGATATTCCGTGAGACTTGATGCGGGGGAAAACGTTGTCGCACTGATGCTCGGGAACGGTATGCAAAACAGTGTGTGCGGATTTGTCTGGGATTTCGACAAAGCCGCGTGGCGCGGTGCGCCTTCGGTCGCCTTCACGGTCAAGGGGCCGGGGGTGTGTATCGACAGCGGCGAAGGCTGCCGCTGTTCGGATTCACCTGTCACGTTTGACGATCTTCGCGGAGGCGAAGATTTTGACGCGCGGCTTATGATATCGGGGTGGAACGAAAAAGGCTTTGACGATTCCGGCTGGAGCGAAGCAGAAAAGGCTCCTGAGCCACGGGGAAGGCTGAAGCCTTGTACGGCGGAGCCGATCGTTACGGAACGCGAACTGACTCCGGTAACGGTAACGTGCGGACACGACGGCACACTGTTCGATTTCGGTGTGAATACATCCGGTGTGCCGAGGTTGAGGGTGCGCGGCGAACGCGGTACGACAGTTACCCTGACCTGCGGAGAACTGCTCAGAGATGGATGTCTGACCCAGGACAACATCAAATGCGACCGGGATCAGAGATGCCAGGTCATAAAATATACTCTTACGGGAGACGACGGAACTGAGGAATACATCCCGTTCTTTACCTATTGCGGATGCCGCTACGTGCTCGCTTCGTCCGACCGTCCGCTGGATGTGCTTGACATTTCATTTCTTGTGAGACATTCGGGGCTGAAAAGGCGCGGGAGCTTCCGCTGCTCCGATGAGACGGTGAACCGTCTGCAGGAGATGACGGAACGGTCGACTCTCTCCAACTTCTGGTATTTTCCGACCGACTGTCCGCACCGTGAGAAAAACGGATGGACGGGCGACGCCGCGATATCGGCGGAGCAGACGTTGCTCAATTTCGATGCGGTCCGATCCTACCGTGAGTGGCTCGCGCATATACGCGAAGCTCAGAGAGCCGACGGCGCGCTGCCCGGTATCGTTCCCACCGGAGGCTGGGGATTTAAGTGGGGATGCGGCCCTGCGTGGGATTGCGTGATAGTTTTTTTGCCGTATTATTCGTATCTTTACGACCGCGACATATCCGTGCTCGAGGAAAACGCCGATGCCGTGTCAAAGTATCTTTCGTATATGCACACGCGGCTCAATCCCGACGGTACGGCTTCTTACGGTCTGGGCGACTGGTGCTCGCCGGGCAGACCGTCGGGCGACCCTAAAACTCCGCTTGCCGTGACCGATACGCTCGTGTGCGCAGATATGTGCAGAAAGGCAGCGTATATCTTTTCGGTACTCGGACAGAGCGGAAGATGCACTGCGGCGAATGAGCTTGCGAAAGAACTGCTCGTGAGCTTCAGGCGCGCTTTTCTGGACGATACCGGCACAAGGGTGCGCTGCATGACGCAGACCGCACAGGCATTGGCGCTCAGCTGCGGGGTGTTTGAGGACGGGGACGACTACCGCGCCGCATATGAAGCGCTGAAGCTGATGATAGAAGAAAACGGCGGTCTGCATGACTGCGGTATAATCGGGTGCAGAGTCATTTTTCGTTTGCTGGCGGACAACGGCGATTGTGATCTGGCGCTGAAAATGATAACCGACCGTCGCAGCCCCGGGTTCGGCTCGTGGATAGAGGCGGGCGCGACGTCGCTGTGGGAATCGTTCCCGTCATCACCGGCGGAGATCCTTTCCATGAACCACCATTTTTTCGGAGATATCAGTGCGTTTTTCTACCGTTGTATTGCCGGGATAAGGATGGAGGAGGACGGCGTCACGGTGTCGCCGTGTTTTCCGGATTCGGTTGACGAAGCGGAAGCGTGGCACGATACGCCGCACGGCAGGATCTCGGTGCACTGGCGGCGCGAGCCCGACGGGAGTATAAGCATTGACAGTTCTTTGCCTGACGTCTTGAAAAAGTCTGACGGATGTTCGTAAAATGTTCCGAAAATTCTTAAAAGCTATTTATTTTTAGAAAAAAGTGTGATATAGTAACACTACTAAGCACGGGAGGTGATTTGAGTTGGCTTTTGCAATTGACAAGGATCTCTGCATCGGCTGCGGTACTTGCCAGCCTGAGTGTCCGGTAGAAGCTATCTCGTTGGATGACGACGGCAAGTATGTGATCAACGCAGATGAATGTCTCGACTGCGGCAGCTGTGCCGGGGTCTGCCCTGTCGATGCTCCCAAGCAGGCTTAACGCCGGGGCAACGGCTCACGGGGCTGCGGTGGACCGCGGCTCCGTATCTTTTTATGCTGAGCTTTGTTGATTTGTGGTGAAAAAATGAGTGAGACAAAGGAAACGGCAGTAGGAGCCCTGCGGCTCAGAGAATATACAAAAGGACTGCTGCACGGCACGGATGCATTGCTTTTGGCGGATTTCGTTGTCGGCGGCAGTAAAAAGCGGGCCTTTGATCTTTGCTGCGGCAGCGGTATAGTGGCGTTGTTGCTGTTGTCGGGAAAGAAATGCGCAAATGTGACCGGCGTTGAGATACAGGAAAAATACGCCCGGCTCGCTTCGGAAAACGCCGTGATCAACGGTTTGTCCGGCAGCTTTGAGTGTATATGTGGCGATATCCGCGAGCACCGCTCGTTCCTGAAAGCCGGTTGCGCCGACATCGTTACGGTCAACCCTCCGTATCTGCCCGTAGGGTCCGGCAAGGGTTGTCTTGCGCCGGAAAAGCAGATAGCGCGCTGTGAGGTCATGTGTACCATAGACGACGTGTGCCGGTGTGCGTCGTTCCTTCTGAGAGCGGGAGGCGGATTTTTTGTCGTTTATCGTCCCGACAGACTTACCGATCTGCTGTGTGCGATGCGTAAGCATGCCGTAGAGCCGAAACGGATGGTACCGGTATGCCCGCGTGCCGGCGCATCACCGTCTCTGGTGCTTGTGGAGGGACGTCGGTGCGCAGCGCCGGGGCTCCGGCTCGGACCGTGCCTTGATCTTTCGTCGGATCCCGGGGCATGAACCGTGATATGGCTCCGGCAGACGGGAGCTTTGTTCCGTTCACCGTTCCGTATGCGGAACGGTGGGGCCGTTTTTCCCGGAGGACGGCAAAAAACAATAGAAGAAATCGCAGCCGCCGTGTTGACATAATACGGCGGCAGTGTTACAATTGTCGCAGAGCGGTTTTGAAACCGGGATATACGTGAGATGCCGTTCGCAGGTCTCGCCCGTAATATGAGTGACCGGTAAAAAAGAGGAGGATAGCGATGAAACGGATAAGGCTGTTGCTTTCACTTTTGCTGACGGCGGCTGTATTGCTGCCGCTGCTGCCGGTAAATGCCGCAGAGGTAAATCCGTTCGCATCACAGGACGCATACAGGCAGGCGCTTATTGAGCTTTCAGGTACCGGCGAGCTGCCCGATGCGCGTATTCTCTCCGAGATCGCCGAAAAGAACGGAGACGTCGGCGCTACGGACAAAACCGAAAGGCTGATAGTCAGGTTCCGCGATGACGCCTCTCTTGCGGAAATACACGACGCGGTGAGCGCATATGAATATGAGCTGCTTGCAAACAGCAGTGAACGTATTTTCGTGATCGGTACGGATGAGCCTGAAGCATTCACGGAAAAGTACGGGAGACTGATAGAATATTCGGAGTCTGAGGGTACGAGAGAATTGACCGGACTTGACGACACGTGTTATTCCGAGCAGTGGCAGTACGATTTTTATGATTTCGATGAGATATGGTCGGTAAGCTCCGGGAGCACTGACGTTGTCGTCGCGGTAATAGACAGCGGCGTGAACAGGAACCACGCGGACCTGAAGGATGCGGCGATACTCGCGGGCTATGATGCGGTGAATGATACAGCCGCCGTTACCGGCGATACGGCGGGTCACGGAACAGGCGTGATCGGTGTTATAGCCGCCACGGCAAATAACGGTATCGGTATCGCAGGGGTGTGCCGCGACGTCACGATACTGCCGGTGCTCATCACCCGGCCGGACGGGGAGATACGGTCTGCGGATTTTATCCGTGCGCTCTATTTTGCGGCAGACGCCGGCGCAGATGTGATAAACATGAGTTTCGGCGGCACCGACAGACTTACCTCGGAGCAGGAGGCTGTCAGCTATGCGGCGTCCAGGGGATGTATACTTGTGGGCGCGGCGGGAAACTATGAGCTCGGCGGTGAGGGCGGCGACGAATATTTTTACCCGGCATCTTACGATCATGTGACCAGCGTCGCTTCGTTCGGAGCTACGGGTGCGCTTTCGCGCTTCTCACGATATAACGACAGGGTCGATATCGCGGCACCGGGCGAGGACGTCAGGATCCTTGACGGTACTTCGGGTTCGGCGGTCATAGCCGATAACGGGACTTCATTTGCCGCACCGTTCGTCAGCGCCGTTGCCGCGCTTGCGCTTGCGGTAAAGGAGCCGGGCGTGACGGTGGGCAGCGACGAGTTTGAATCGCTTGTTTCCGTCACCGCACTTTCGGGATATTCCGCAGAGTGCGGGAATATAGACCCTGCCGCTGTCATAGCCGGGATAAATGATCCGATAGTGACCGGCATACGCGACGGGGGCGTATACTTCAGCAACGTCACGGTGCGCTTCAATCTCGGCACTGCCACGCTTGATTCCGCACCCTTTGTTTCCGGCACGACCGTGAAGACGAACGGCACCCACACTCTTTTGCTGACGTACCGCGGTCAGACCCGCGAATATTCCTTTATCACCGACAACCTGCCGCTTACCTTTGAATGTCCTGAGGGCGAATCATTTTCGTCGCCCATATCCATAACGTTCAAGAGAGGTACAGCTACGCTGAACGGCGTACCGTATCTTTCCGGCAGCCGGATAAGCAGGTCGGGACACTATAATTTCGTGCTTACGGGACCGTACGGGAACACGGTTGAAAAGAGCTTTACACTTTATACGGATTTGCCGTTGCTTTTCGGCATAGAAAACGGCGGAGTGTATGAACACGCCGTAGAGCTTTACCTGATAGGCGACGGATCTGCGACTGTGGGTACCAAGTCGATACATTCCGGGGAGTCGATGATAATTTCCACACCCG
>URSI01000045.1 GCA_900550505.1 uncultured Eubacteriales bacterium | reverse complement strand
GGCGCCGAAGTAGACTTTGCCACAACCGCAGGCGACAAGCTCACAGTGTATACCACACGTCCGGACACGCTTTTCGGCGCGACATACATGGTCATAGCGCCCGAGCACCGTTATATCGAACTGTGGAAGGACAAGCTGTCAAATTATGATGACGTTTGCGCCTACCGTGAGGCAGCGGCACGCAAAAGTGATTTTGAACGGACCGAGCTCGTAAAAGAAAAGACAGGTGTGAAACTGGAAGGGGTCAGCGCCATCAATCCCGTCAACGGACGTGAGATACCGATCTTTGTTTCCGACTACGTCCTCGCTTCATACGGCACCGGTGCCATAATGGCAGTACCGGCACACGACACGCGCGACTACGAATTTGCAAAAGCGTTCGACCTTCCGATAATCGAAGTCGTCGCGGGCGGCGACATCAGTAAAGAAGCTTTCACCGACGTTGAGACCGGGACCATGATAAATTCCGGGTTCCTTGACGGTATGGAGGTAAAAGAGGCCAAAAAGGCCATCATCGAATACCTTGAAAAGAACTCACTGGGCAAGCCGAAGGTGAATTTCAAGCTGCGCGACTGGGTGTTTTCACGTCAGAGATACTGGGGCGAGCCCATACCGCTGATGTATTGCCCGAAATGCGGATGGCAGTGTGTGCCGGAGGAGGAACTCCCGCTGACGCTGCCGGAGGTCGAGTCATATGAGCCTACCGATAACGGCGAATCGCCGTTGGCGAAGATGCAGGACTGGGTGCGGTGTACCTGCCCGGTATGCGGCGGCGAAGCGCAACGCGAAACGGATACCATGCCGCAATGGGCAGGGTCTTCATGGTATTTTCTCCGTTACTGCGACCCGCACAACGACGATATGCTTGCATCTGCCGAGGCGCTCAACTACTGGATGCCCGTTGACTGGTACAACGGAGGCATGGAGCACGCGACGCTCCATATGCTCTATTCACGGTTCTGGTCAAAGTTTCTGTATGACCTGGGCGTCATCAAATGCGCAGAGCCCTATGCCAAGCGCACGTCTCACGGGATGATACTCGCCGAGGACGGCGAAAAAATGTCAAAGTCACGCGGAAATGTGGTCAACCCGGACGATATGATAGACCGCTTCGGCGCAGACACCCTGCGTCTTTATGAGATGTTCATAGGTGACTTTGAAAAAACTGCGGTATGGTCAACTCAAAGCATCAAGGGCTGCAAGAAGTTTCTCGAGCGGTTCAGTTCGCTCGCTGACCTCACGTCGGAAACGGATGACCTGGAGGGGGATCTGCACCGCACCATCAAAAAAGTGTCCGACGACATAGAAGAGATGAAATTCAACACCGCGATAGCGGCAATGATGACATTTATAAACACGATATACGAAAAAGGAGCAATAACAAAGGATCATCTTGCGACATTTACGCTGCTGCTCTGCCCGTTCGCACCTCATATCTGCGAGGAAATGTGGGAACAGATGGGCAATACGGGCTTTGCTTCGCTCATGCCTTTCCCGGTATGCGACGAAAGCAAAACTGCCGTTGCAACGGTTGAACTGGCGCTGCAGGTGTGCGGCAAACTGAAAGGAACAGTAAAGGTCCCCACGGACAGCAGCGAAGATGAGGTATGGAACGCCGCACAAGAAAAGCTTGCTCCCTATACGGAAGGAAAAACGATCGTCAAAAAGATATTCGTAAAGAACAGGATACTCAACATAGTCGTAAAATAACGACCGGAGGTGTGCCGTGCTCTCTCTTCACAAAAACCTGCAGACCCGTTCCGTCGGGTGCGAAATGCCTGCTTCATACTTCATTCCGTTCGAGACCGAATCCGATGCCGCAAACGGCGACCGGAACGGCTCGATGCGGTTCCGCACGCTGTGCGGCACCTGGAGGTTCAGATATTTTGACAGCGTAGACCGGTTCAGTGACAGGGCCCAGTATTCATTTGATACGATAGAGGTTCCACTAAACTGGCAAATGCTGACGGAACGCGGATACGATGCGCCGCAGTATACCAACATACGGTACCCGTTTCCGGTGATTCCGCCGCACGTCCCGAATACAAATCCCGCAGGGCTTTATGAGCGGGACTTCGTACTTGACGGCAAGGATCTGCAGCGCGATATATTTGCGTGTTTTGAAGGCGTTGACTCCTGCTTTTATCTCTGGGTGAACGGCCGGTTCGCCGCGTTTGCAAGGATGTCGCACGCGCATCACCAGATCAACATCTCCAGGTTCGT
The DNA here is from genome assembly GCA_900550505.1 of uncultured Eubacteriales bacterium. Taxonomy (GTDB): domain Bacteria; phylum Bacillota; class Clostridia; order Oscillospirales; family CAG-382; genus UMGS1307. The sequence continues at coordinate 5,791 of URSI01000045.1, read as the reverse complement.
CAGAGCGGGGAAAAACACGGTGCGGCTGCTTGTCGTCAAGTGGAACAGCGAGTCTTATCTCGAAGACCAGGATATGTTCAGACTCTCCGGTATCTTCCGCGAGTGCTATCTGCTTTTGCGGGACAAAAGACACGTCACCGATTTTGAAGTAAAGCAGGAGGTCAGCGACGACTTCTCACACGCCGTTATACGGGTCAGGACGATGCTGAACGCTCCCTCTCCGCTTCTGTATAAGCTGGTGGCTCCCGACGGAACGCTCGTGCGGGATTACGGGCTGTCGCCGGTTTTTGAAATGGATTCGCCTTCACTGTGGTCAGACGAAGCGCCTCTCCTGTATACTCTGTTCATCAAATGCGGTGAGGAATACATAGCACAGCGTATAGGCCTGCGGCGTGTAGAGATCAGGCGGAATGTAGTATTCATCAACGGCAAAAAGGTAAAACTGCTGGGGGTAAACCACCATGACACACATCCGGATTATGGTCATTACACCCCGCTCGAAACGATACGCAATGATCTGTATCTTCTGAAACGCTGTAATTTCAACGCCATAAGGACCTCACATTATATGCCCGACGTCCGTCTCATAGAGCTGTGCGACCGGCTGGGCTTCTATGTGATCGACGAATGCGACATTGAAACGCACGGGATGAATGTGTGCGATCAGTCACAGCTTTCCGATTCGCCGCAATGGCGCGACGCATACGTCACACGCGCTCACCATCTTGCCGAACGGGACAAAAACTTTGCGTGCGTCATCATGTGGTCGCTCGGGAACGAATCGGGCTTCGGCCGGAATCACGCGGCAATGACCTCGCTGCTGCGTTCCTACGGCGACGGAAGACTGATACACTACGAAGGCGCCAACACCTCATACACGGGCGGCACGGTGCGGGATGACATAACGGACCTGGAAAGTCATATGTACCCATCGTACCAGCGCTGCGAGGAACTGCTGAAAGCATCCGCACAACCGCTGTTTCTCTGTGAATACGCACACGCCATGGGCAACGGTCCGGGCGGGTTGTGTGAGTATATCAAACTCTTCCGTAACAATGACAATTTTTTAGGCGGTTGCATTTGGGAATTTTGCGACCACAGTGTCAGAAGTAACGGTAAATTTCTTTACGGCGGCGATTTCAACGAATATCCGAATGACGGCAACTTCTGCGTTGACGGGCTCTGCTGGCCGGACCGCACACCGCATACCGGGATGCTCGAAGCCGCGGTGTGCTATATGCCGTTTGAATTTTCATTCGATAACGCAACAGGTGCGCTCAAAGTACACAGCCACAGGCAGTATACCGACCTTGGCGACATATGCTATGAATATGCGCTCAAAAGAGACGGCATCGCCGTTATCCGCGACAGCATAGCGCCGGTTGAACTGGAGCCGGGCGGAACTGCAGTCCTGATGACTTTGCCGGAAATACCCGACAATGAGCCGGACGGCGAGCTGCTGCTGACCGTACGTGCTCTCCGGGCGGGAGATTCGGACTGGGCACGCGCAGGTGATCCCGTGGGTCATGAGCAGTTCACCGTTAAACAGCGTGCGGAGCGGCACAAAGAAAAATCGGAGCTGAACACGCCTGAGATAAACAGAGCCGTGATATCCTGCAGCGACAGATCGGCATCATACCGTATAAGCCGAAGCACCGGGCTGCTCTGCTCTGTCATCACGTCAGGCGAGTTGATCGCCAGGCCGCTGACACCGTGCGTGTTCAGAGCACCTACCGATAATGATATGTATATCAAACGTTCATGGCGTGAACGCGGTTTTGACAAGGCCGTTTGCATATGTACCGGAATGAATGTCGGCAGCACCGTCACGACGGAATACGTCCTGGGCGCCAACGGCATGCTGCCCTTCATCAAGGGAAAGATCGTATACGAGTTCCCCGTCAGCGGCGGCGTCGAAGTGATGCTTGTCGCCGATGTTGAAAACGACTGCTGTCCGCTGCCCAGGTTCGGTATGAGCTTTGCGCTCAGAGCAGACAATGACACGCTGTCATATTACGGTGCGGGACCACGCGAATGCTATGAGGACAAGCGGGCGTCCGCCCTTGTGGACCGCTATGATACGACCGTTACCAAAAATTATGAGCCGTATATTTTCCCGCAGGAAAACGGGTCTCACTGCGACACCCGAGAGGTCACGCTGTGCCGTGCCGTCACCGTGAGTTCGGACACGCCGTTTTCATTCAGCGCATCCCACTATTCATGCGAACAGCTCGACGCCGCGGCACATCGCCATGAGCTGATACCGTCCGACCTTACATATGCGCATATAGATATGCGCATGAGCGGTGTCGGTTCAAACTCGTGCGGTCCTGCACTTGACGGCAGATACGCTATTTCCGCAAAACATCTGGAGTTCAGATTCAGACTCATCGCTTGCGATAAATGACACGGCAGGCGCTGAAACAGCATATGATACTATGTAATATCACTGCCCCGTGCGGGCATCGGAGCGGTCATGCAGGAGAGATTCGAACAACTGAGAAACGAACACCGTTTATTCATATACGACGGATTTAAGCTTGAAGACGAAGGAAGCTTTCTGCACATAACATATCGGTTCGACATACCGTCGCTTTGCAGCTTTCAGCCGGAATGGAGATTCCCTAAGCCGGTGTCGGTGAAGCCTGACGATACGCTGCGCGCGATGTGTTTCTCGCTCGGTATGGCTGAGCTGGTCAGCTACTGGAAATGCTGCTGTCCCCCTGCCGTCGAGGTGCGCTGCGGCGCGCTTGACGAGCAACAGATCGGATGGTGGAAAAAGCTCTGGTTCAACGGATTGGGCGAGTTCTTTTACCTCAACGGGATATCGTGCACATCAGACGATTTCATGACGCTGACAGCCGACGGACCGGACTTTGAAACAACAGTCTCATCAGGCGATGGGTTTCTTGCACCGGTGGGCGGAGGAAAGGATTCTGCGGTAACGCTCGAGCTGTTAAAGCGTACCTGCGAGACCGTGACTTGTTTTACGGTAAACCCGCGCAAGGCGACAAGAGACACTTGCCAAAGGAGCGGTCTCGGAAAAGGCTGCGAAGTCTCCCGCACGCTTGACAAACGGCTCCTTGAACTGAATTCACGCGGGTTTCTCAACGGTCACACGCCTTTTTCATCAGTAGTTGCCTTCGCTTCACTGATAGCCGCAAGGCTGTGCGGCAGACGGTATATTGCGCTTTCAAACGAATCCAGCGCCAACGAACCCACAACGGTCTCCGGCGCCAATCACCAGTATTCAAAAAGTTTTGAGTTTGAGTCGGATTTCAGGCAATACGCTGCGAGACTCGACGGAGGAATAGAGTATTTTTCGCTTCTCCGGCCGCTGAGCGAATACCAGATAACAAAGCTGTTTTCGCGATACCAATACCTGGATGTCTTCCGCTCATGCAATGCGGGCAGCAAAACCGACAGCTGGTGCGGCAAATGTCCGAAATGCCTGTTCGTAGCGATAATGCTTTCGGCATTTCTTGACCGTCGGGCCATTACCGGGATATTCGGTACCGACATACTTGACGACTCCTCGCTGATTTCCACGCTCGACAAGCTTACGGGACTTGATCCCGAAAAGCCCTTTGAATGCGTGGGCAGCCGCAGTGAGGCGGTTTTTGCACTCAGAAAGGCCTCAGAGCGTTACGGTGACGATGCGCCCGCATTGATAAAGCATTTCAGGAGCAGTATTGTTTCCGCGGCAGTAACAGAAGATTTTGACAAATACTTTGACCATGCGAACGCGCTGCCGGAGCGGCTTTTACATCTTGTAGCAGCGGAGTCGCTTGAGTTCGACGATTTTATCAAAGCCGTTTTCCGGAACAAAAAAACGGCGCTGCTCGGATTCGGGCGCGAAGGACGCTCGACCGCGTCGCTTTTGGGACGGCTGGGACTCGACTATACTCCTGTGGACGACAAAAAGGCCGCTGATGCCGAAGGTATCTACGGAAAAGACTGTCAGGATTTTATCGACACGTTCGATCTTGCGGTCAAGAGCCCGGGTGTCGTACTCAGGCGGGACATGGATGCATTCGATTGCAGCTTCACGTCGCAAACAGAGCTGTTTCTCGAAAAATACCGTGACAATACCATAGGCGTAACGGGTACAAAAGGAAAATCCACCACAGCATCGCTGATTTATCATGCCCTGAACGAATCCGGAGTCGACACGGTGTTTGCCGGCAATATCGGAGTACCGCCGCTCGAGATAGCCGAAAGGATGCGAGCAGGCACTGTCGCCGTGATAGAGCTTTCTTCTCATCAGCTCGAATACACCCGCGTAAGCCCTCATATCGGGCTCTATCTCAATCTGTTTCCCGAACACCTTGACCACTATGCGAGTTTTGAACATTACAAGGCGGCAAAGGAAAATATTTACCGGAATATGATGACCGGCGACCTGCTGATATGCGACAAAAATCTCGTACCGGCAAGCGGCTGCCGAGCCGACGTGATACCGCTCGGTACGGCGGAGAACGGGTTTGACGATAACTGCATAATCGTAAATTCCGTAAAGTATCCGCTGACCGGCTCGCCTCTCGAGGGCAGACACAACCGCTTTAATATATGCGCGGCGCTGGCAGCATGTATGCGCTTCATCACACCGGAGAGCTTTTTTGAAGCGCTGAAAACTTTTCAGCCGCTTCCGCACAGAATGCAGAATATAGGCACCTTTGACGGGATAACATATTATGATGACTCTATCTCGACAATAGGCGCCGCATGCATAAGCGCCATTGAGTCGCTGCACCCGGAAACGGTGCTTATAGGAGGAATGGACCGCGGTATAACGTATGACGACCTTATCGCTTACCTCAGATCGTCATATACGGGCACTGTGATACTGATGGGAAGCACGGGGAAACGCATATACGACACGGCAGGCGATTCGCTCGGATCACACACACTGCTCACCGGCACGCTTGCCGAGGCTGTCAGTGCCGCCAAACGTCTCACACCGCACGGGGGGCGCTGCCTCCTGTCACCTGCCGCTGCAAGCTATGACGAATTCAAAAACTTTGAGGAGCGTGGAAACGCTTTTGCCGCACTCGCATCCTCACACGGTTGAAAAAATGTAATGCGCACGCGTTGCAGGTTCAAGTAAAAAGGGTAATCTGATCATGCAAAAAGGTTCAAAAAAGACAGATATCGGCATTATATTAAGCGTATTCCTACTCATCATAGGACTCGTTTTTATCCTGACAGGAACATCACTCCGCCACACAGATGATAGCGAACCCGGCTCCCAGTCGGAAATCAGCCGTTCCGAAGAATCTTGTGCCGAGACATCAAACGTCTCTCAGGGCAGTGAAACATCGGCGGACAGGGCTGCGATCGAACGCTTTCTTTCACTTTCACCGCTGCTGGATCCGGATTCCGCCCAAACAGCTAACGCGGAACTCGCCGCATATATAGTCGATTGCTTCGGTAGTGAAATGCTCAACATCGTGTGCGACGCGACCATCGGCAAGTGCATGAGCATCGACGAGCTGCTCGGCAAGGACGCCGACCACCTCCTCGGCGACGAGAAGTACGAGGCCGTGTTCATCGGCTCGGGCGCCGGTCTGCCGAAGTTCCAGAACATCCCGGGTCTGAGCTACTGCGGCGTGTTCTCCGCCAACGAGTTCCTCACCCGCATCAACCTCATGCACGCCTATGACGAGCGCTACGACACCCCGCTCATGCCCATCCACGTGACGGCCGTCGTCGGCGCCGGCAATGTCGCCATGGACGCCGCGCGCTGCGCCAAGCGTCTGGGTGCGGACGTGACGGTCGTGTACCGCCGCGG
>URSI01000044.1 GCA_900550505.1 uncultured Eubacteriales bacterium | reverse complement strand
TCCCAAATGCAGGCAGCCGCCGCATACGGTTTTTACCGTATGCGGCGGCTCTCATCATTTCATGACGTAAACGCATGAAACCCGTTTTTCGCCACGAAACGACACGTAAAAACTATTTGCGCTTATAAGCCTCTATCCCGCGGTTGGTCATTACAACTATTATCTCCGCAAGCTCGGACACCGTCGGACCCGATGGGTCGGCGAGCCACCGTGTGACTATCCCTATACAGCCTGTCGCGATGAAACGCATCACGTACTCCGCCGTGCCCCGGTCCAGCTCAAGCATGGGGGTCCATGCAGCAATGATATAATCACCCACAACAGAGATAAAGGTCTCCTGGAAATCGATGTTTCCGTTCCCGCCCAGCAACACACGGCAAAGCGGGCGGTTCTGATCGATGAAGCAGAACATTTCCGTGACCATCCGTATTATATCGGTATCTTCCGTCGGTCTGAAGCCCTTTAAACGGGCGGTGATCATCTCAATGAACTCATCCTCTATCTTTTTGAGCTGATCGAACTGATCGGTATAATGGGCATAATAAGTAGTGCGATTGATATCGGCCTCTTCACATATCTCCTTTATGGTGATACGCGATATGGGCTTGGTCTCCAGCAGCTTGATCAACGCGTTGCGCAAGACCATTTTGGTGTATTTTACCCGTCTGTCGCTCATGCCGCCGCCTCCTTTTGTTTTCTCACCGCAGTGCCTTGACGTCAATTCCCGGCGAAAAGCCGCCGTCTGTTGCACATGATATCATTTTTCCCGTATTTTTTCAACAGATGAGACGAAAAACATCCTGTACGGCTCATCCTCCCCAATAATGTGCCTTTGAACTCCTCACGCGCCCGCGTTTATTTCACGTCAGTCAACAGTCTGAAGCTGCCGCTTTGCAGCACCTCACGGAGCTCATTTTGAGAAGCGATACGAAAATCCGTCTCGATCCCGGCATTAACGGCGGAAAACGGATCATGGAAGTCGGAGCCCGAGGAAACGGGCAGTCCGTAACGCTCCGCCCACCGTGCCGCGATCTCATTGCGTGAATCGTGCCCTCTGTGACCGTTGAATACCTCTATGCCGTCGATCATGCGCGGATTGCATATCGTCATGCGGTTTCTGAACGGATGTGCCTGATATACTGATATGCCGTTTTCGTTGCAAAACTCATGCAGCTTTTTGATCCCGAGAGAAAAAATATCCGGCGACGAGGCGAGAAACTCCTCGCTCACCCCGAAAAGCAGATAATCGTTCATGTTTTCACGCATCCGCAATTCGCATCCGAAAAATATATCGATATCCACGGCGACATCGGCGGCGTGCCGCACCGCGTCTCCGTAGGAACGCACCTTTGACGCCCATGTATCGCCCGGAAGAGCTTCGAGAGTTTCCGGGTCGAAATGATTTGTTATCACAACGCCGTTATAGCCCGCATTGCGATATTTTTCAACAAGCACCTCGGCGGTTGCCGATGCACACCGGCTGATCTCGCTCGTATGTGCGTGAAGTTCAAGTTTATATGCCATTTTTAAGCCTTTCCAGCCACCTGTTTGAGCTAGCTCTGCAATCTGATGCACTCCCGCAGCAGCGGATCATGCTGACAATGATTATAAACTCACGCCGCTCAAAAATCAACAGAAAAAATGTACGGCTTTGGGCACCCTCCGTAAGGAAGGTGCCTCAAGGTGGCTCTTGTATCAAAATTAAATAATTGATTTCGTGAAACGGTATGGCCATTGGCTATACCGTTTTCTGTTACACACCTTTTCAAAGTGTGTAACCCATTATGACACTTTCTCAGATACTCTGAGAAAAGATGTCAGTGGGCATTTCGAAGGCACAGCTCCTATTAAAAAGCGCGTTTTACTCTCTGCTTAAACTTTATAGTTGCGTAGTAAGTGATTTGTTTAGTTGTCAAATCTGACCGTAAAGTTTTTATCTTGATTTTTGGATAACATCAAAAAAGACAACAAAAGTTGTCTGATATGACTACAATTTTAGAATAAGATGTGTTATAATGTAAAAAAGGAGGCAAAAGCCATGAATAATTTAAAGAAAAACATCGACCATTATATGAATTTAAAAGGGATAAAAATGTATAGTCATTTGTTGGTGAATATTGCACACGAATTAGGTGTCAAAGGTCAAGAGGCATACAAATTTGCAAATAAAGAAAAATCTAACTTTTCAAAAATGTTGAAAGGTGAAAGACCGATTAAATATGAATTTATTATTCCTTTAGAAAAAATATTCGGTGTTTCATTAGCACGACTGATGGATGAAGATGCGTATAAATTACCTATAGAAAAAGAAAATGTACCATTTAACAAAGGATTTAGATATTACGCATATTTAGATGATCCACAATTATATAAAAATGAATTTGATTTGTTGATGGCAACTGACGGGAAATCTATCATTACTCAAACAGATGAATTTGGTAAAACCTTTCTTGATTATGTAGTGGAATATCATTCGGTTAATGGCGTGAGATATCTTTATGAAGAGTATGGAATAAAATTGAAATGGTTTTATAATCAATTTGAATTCAGAAAAGACAAAGGAATAACTTGGATTAATTTTGAAAATAGTATAGAATTTGCGCGTCTTGTTGCCAGTATGAACGACGTCGAGTTATTTAATAGCATTTATGATTCCTACAATATGTTTTTTGCTTGCGGTTATTATGATGTTGCTCACTGTATTTTTTGCCAAAGTGATTATTTAGAACTAATATTAGATAATGATGATTTATTCAACTCAATATTTGAAGAAAAGCAATATGTATTTGAATTAAGTAATAGTGCCAAACGAAAAAAACAGATCGAGTCAATCACATATCACTCAATCAATCCAATAATAAACAACTGTTTGAGCTATGCTTTAAAACATTTAGATAAATATAAACAGCAAGCAATAGCAATATTAAAATTTGGTATTGACTATAACCAAAAGAAAGCCTCCAATATAGATTTGAGTAGTTGTTATATTAATGAGCTTGGTGCTTTGAAAAGTTTCAAGGATGAAGATTTCTATGAATTGATTGTTTTTGCTGATGTAGAAACAAGTGACACTGAAATAAAAGCACTAATTTCTCAATTACCCCATTTCAATAAATACTAATAGGAGGAAAATTATGGGTAAACATTTTTTTGATTATGAGGACGGCGATTTTGCTTATTCTATATCTGACAATATGGCAATAGATTCTGATGGGGATTTATTGATAAGAATGGGAGATAATATGGCAATGGATATGGATTCGGGCGAATTGCATATCATATCCGGTTGGTCAAACGAGGAAGATGACGACTAAAATAACGGCGGTAGGAAGGTTAAAAACCTCTCTGCCGCCGTTATGATTAATTACAAAGCCTAAAGGAGACAACTTCCTTACGAAGTGTGCCTCTTTGGGCACCCTTTATTTTTGTATTATGAAAAAATCAGATACGGTCATAAACGCTGAACGGCGCGGGGAATGAAACATGTCTGCTGCACACGGCAGGATGAAGGTCACAGCGCATCACGGTGTTGTGCGGTGACGGTTGTTATTGTTTGTTGCTGACGCCGTTTTGCCGTTTATTGCATTTTTTTGCGAAGCTCTGAACATCAGCTCTGCGGCGAGCTGCTCGCGTGTCTGTGCACGGGCCACCGCCGCCACCGCGACACGGCGTACTCCGAGCGCTTTGAGTTGTGAGGCACAGGCGGTGACCGTGGCGCCGCTTGTGACAACATCGTCTATCAGCAGTACATTTTCGTACTTTGCTGCTTCGGGCGACGGAAGATACAGGTCCGCTGCGTTGGCGAGCCTTCCTTCGACGGCGAGCTTTTTCTGCATTCGTGCCGGCCTTGTTCGGTAGAGAAGCGTTTTGCATCGTACGCCGAGCCGTTTTGCCACGCTTTCCGCAAGCCGCTTTGCCTGATCCACCCCGTATTTGCGTACGGCGGACGGTCGGCGCGGCGCGTAAGTCACGCAGTCGAAAGAATCCTTCAAAGCGGATGCATTTATTCTGTCCGCTATCAGCGCCGCAAAAAATTCGTAGTGCTCGAGGCAGTCCGATCTTTTGAGATTGAGGACCGCCCTTTTTGCGCCGTCCGAATACCAAAAAGGGATAAAGCGGTGCCTTATCCCTTTTATTTCAAAGCATGAACAATCGCCCGGCTCCTTACCGCACAGCCGGCAGACATGCATGGCGGATTCCAGAGCCGGCACGCATTCAGCACAGACCGGAGCTTCCGTACCGAAATGAGAGCTCTGTGCCCGGGACGGGCGGTAAGCGAGCACCGCCTTGCAGCAAATGCATCGTGACGGGAACAGCAGACAAAGCAGCTTTGCCGTGAACCGTTTCATTCTCCGCCTATGCTGACGCCGCGAATGAGGGCGGCGGGCGCGCTTATCTGTGTAACACCGCCCGGCAGCGAACGGTAAAGCGTGTCTGAAAGCGCTTCGATCTCAAGGAGCAAACTGAAGAAGTTTCCGGCAACCGTAAATTCCTTTACCGGTCCGGCGAGCGTGCCGCCGCTTATGAGGGCGCCCGCGCTCTCGATGGAAAAGTCGCCCGTGACAGGGTCCGCCCCCGCGTGAAAGCCCTTCATCTCCGTGACGTATATTCCTTCACCGACGGCTTCAAAGAGCTGCTCCTGAGTTTGTTCACCGCAGGCGATGCCGAAGCTGAAGGGCGCCGTGCCGATGCTGCCCGCATAGCTGCTTTTTGCCGCATTTCCCGTGCTTTGTACCCCGTCCGTGTCGGCGGTGGAAAGGTTGTAAAGATAAGTTTTGAGCACGCCCGATTCGACGACCGTCTTGCGGCGCGTTGGTACTCCCTCAGCGTCGAATGCAGCGTGGCACGGTGCCGCCGGATCAAAAGGATCGTCCGTTATGGTCACGCGGTCCGATGCTATTTTTTCGCCGAGCTTGCCCTTGAGCAGTGAGCGTCCGGTCTGGACCGCCTTTGCGGAAAACACACCGCTGAAGGTGCTGAGGATGTCGACCATGCACTTGCCGCTGAGAACGATGTCGTACTTGCCGGAGGGCACCTTTTTTGCTCCGAATTTTGAAGTCGCGCGCTTTACGGTGTCGGCGGCAAGCCGCTGAAAGTCGGCCTCGCCGAGCGCGGCGGTCTCATAGCCGAAATCGGTGTTGGTATCATCGCCGTCCGTTACGAGAGGCACCGTATACAGCGCTGTAAATCCGCGAGTGCCGCAAAGGTCGAGTCCTGCCGAGTTGAATATGCGTACGGTGGTACCGCCGGCAAAGACGCCGGATTCCGTGCCGTCGCTGACTCTGGGGTCGGCGGCATATACCAGCCTTTGCAATTCGAGTGCGGATGCGGTCATGGATGCCGCATCGGGCACCTCGTGCGGTTTTTCGTCTATTGTCTCATATTTGCCGCCGCCGCCGTATATGAATGATTTTTCGTCCTTTTCTATCAGGCGTGCGTTTTCGGCGGCGCGCAGGAACAATTCTTCAACCGATTCCGGCTCCGCAAGCTCCGAAGAGGCTATCCCGCTTTTGTCGCCTATTTTGCAGCGCAGACATATTCCGCCGTCCGTGCTGGAGGAAAAGCTTTTTATCTCCGAGCGAAACGCCGTGATATCCGTGCTTATGCCCTGCTCGAAATATATTTCGTATTCCGATATGCCCGTCTTTTCCGCCGCTGCGGCAGCCGCAGCCTTGATCTTTTCAAAATCCATGTTATCTGCCTCCCACCGTCATATCCGTTACGCGTATGAGCGGCTGACCGACGTCGACCGGTACGCTGCCGCTGCTCGAACCGCACATACCCTGACCCGTGAGCATATCCGTGCCCACCATATCTATTTTTTGCAATATCTCGCTGCCTGTTCCGATCAGAGTGGCGCCTCTTACCGGCTCGCATATTTTGCCGTTCCTGATCATGTATCCTTCGGTCACGGCGAAATTAAAGGCACCGGTAGCGGGGTTGACCGATCCGCCGCCCATCGATTTCGCATACAGCCCTGATTCTATGGACGAAATTATATCCTCGTTCCTGTCGTTGCCGGCCGCTATGAAGGTGTTGGTCATTCTCGATGTCGGTTCAAAGGCATATCCCTGACGTCTTGCGCTGCCGGTGGGCTCCATGCCCATTCGTTTTCCGTTCAGTCTGTCTACAAGATATCCCTTGAGTATACCGTTTTCGATCAGGACGTTGCGGCGAGATGGCGTGCCTTCGTCGTCGATGTTGACAGAGCCCCATGCGTTCGGTATCGTGCCGTCGTCTATGGCGGTGACTTTTTCGTTCGCGATCTTCTGCCCGAGCTTGCCGCAGAACTGTGAGGTACCGACCGCCACGCTCGTCGCTTCGAGGGAGTGGCCGCATGCCTCATGGAATATAACGCCGCCGAATCCGTTTTCTATCGCGACCGTCATTTTGCCGGCGCTGCAATATTCGGCATTGAGGTTTACCACCGCCTGACGGGCAGCTTCACGACCCGTTTCACGCGGGTCCACGATGTCGAACAGCTCCATGCCCATACGGGCGCCCGGTCCGGCAAACCCGCGCTGGTTTTCGCCTGCGGCGGATGCTATGGCCGACACGGCGAGCCGTGTTCTGATCTGACGGTCGGAGCAGTACAGCCCTTCGCTGTTAGCTATCCATATCGTATGGTCCACGTCCGAAAGGGACGCTTCGACCTGAGAAATGGCGTCGTTGTGTGCATATGCTGCCTCGCTTGCGGCGCGCAGCACGTCGATCTTGGCACGCTTGGCAACAGTGTCAGGCACCTCGCGGATCCTGTGTATGTCTCCGAAGATACGTTCCGTAAGGTTGATATTTACCTGCTTGCTTGACTGCGCCGCCACGTCAGCCACTCTGCCGGCGCAATCGAGCAGTCCGTCGCGGGAAAGGTCGTTGGTGGAAGCGTATACGCTCCTTAAACCGATATATACGCGTATCCCGACACCCGACAGGACGTTGTCGCCTATAAGCTCGACCTTGCCGCCGAGCATACTCACACCGTTGCTTTTGGTGTATTCCACATACACCTCGGCAAAGTCCGCTCCCGTTGAAAGAGCCTTTTGCAGTACATCCTCAAGTAGTGCTTTCCGGATCATAAAACCGTTTTCCTTTCGTTTTATCTACAATCGGGCGTATTTGACGCAAGCCCGTAACGATCTCATACAAATGTAGTATACCACAAAAAACCGGGTCACGCAAGCGGGAGCTTGTTTTTTGTTCGGGACAAACGCAGCGGCACTGTTGAACGGAATCGGAGCTCCCGGCGCGGCGGATGAAATATGACGGGCATATACGGTTAGTTTCTTTGCTCAACGCAGGTTTTAAAGCTCGCAATATTCCCGTAATACATCGATAAATTTTTGCGCCGCTTTGGAAAACACCTGATAACGCTTCCATATGATAGATGCTTCGGATTCCATTTTGGGATAAAGCGGTCTAAAACATAAAGTGCTTTCCCCGCTCACGTTTATCAGTTTGTCAAAGCATAAAGCATATCCCAGACCCTCGGAAACCATCAGAGAGGCATTGAACACAAGGTTATAGGTCGCCACTATATTCAGCTTTGCCATGTCATGCATGAACCAACCTGCCATGGGCCATGAATCGGTTTTTTGTGCTGAGACTATGAGCGGTTTATCCCTGAGATCGTCTGCCTTTACATATTCTTTACCGGCCAGCGGAGAGTCTTTGCGCATCAGCACGCCCCATGTGTCGCGGACGGGCATCTTCACGGAGCTGTAAATCCCGGTATCGACGGGGCCGTATACTACACCGAAGTCGATCAGGCCCCGGCTAAGTTGTTCCTTGACAAACTCGGCGTTCCCGCTGAGAATGTGATAATGGATGTCGGGGTATTGTTTTTGCAGCTTTTTTGCCGCTCTTGCAAATATCCTTATCATATCCGACTCGCCCGTGCCGATGTAAACATCTCCGGCGATCGTGTCGTCCGAGACCGATATCTCTTTTTCGGTCCTTTGCACCAACCCGAGTATCTCTTCCGCGCGTTTGCGTAAGATCATGCCCTCTTCTGTCAGCAGCACTTTTCGGGATCCCTTTGTACCGCGTATCAAAAGCTGTTTCCCCAGCTGCGATTCCAGCGCTTTGAGCTGTGTGGAAAGT
>URSI01000043.1 GCA_900550505.1 uncultured Eubacteriales bacterium | reverse complement strand
CCGTGGAATTTTTCCGCCCCTGACATTTGGTCAGGGGCGGTTTTTTCGTTGCGGAAAAGCTGGCGCGGCTTTGCCCGATGGGGGGTGAACGAGGCATGAGACAATGGAGAAAGCGGGTCGGGGCCCTGGCCCTGGCCGTCACGGTGGTGCTGAGCCTGTTTTTGCTGGCCGGCTGCAAGGGGAAGCCCCTGCCCGAGGGCATGGACAAGGAGACCGTCCAGACCAAGGCGGAGGAGGTCCTGGCCCTGCTGGCCGATGGGGACTATACCCAGGTGGCCGAGCAGTTCCGCCAGGACGTGCGGGAGGAATACGGCGTCACGGCGGACACCATCACCCAGGCCATGGAGCAGGTAGCGGGCGCCGGGGCCTATGTCAAGCTCACCGACTCCACCGTGGTGGGCGGCGAGAACGAGAACTTTGACGGGGAATACGCTGTGGCCGTGCTCTATTGCAAGCACGAGAAGAAAAAAGTGGTCTATCAGTTCTCCATCGATCCCAGCTATCAGCTCATCGGTTTTTCGGCACAGATCCGATAACAGCAAGAAGAAAGCATCAATAAACGGAGGTATTTTCCATGAAAGATCCCAAGCCCTTTGGGGTAAACGAACTGCGCGAGATGTTCCTGCGCTTTTTCGAGACGAAGGAACACCTGCGTCTGCCGAGCTTTTCGCTCATCCCGCAGGACGATGCAAGCCTGCTGCTCATCAACTCCGGCATGGCGCCGATGAAAAAATACTTCACCGGTGAGCTTACGCCGCCCCGCAAGCGCGTGACCACCTGTCAGAAATGTGTGCGTACGCCCGACATTGAGCGAGTCGGCAAGACCGCGCGGCACGGGACATTTTTCGAAATGCTGGGCAACTTCTCTTTCGGCGACTATTTCAAGCGTGAAGCAATACCGTGGGCGTGGGAGTTTCTGACCAAGGTGCTTGAAATACCGGAAGAACTGCTGTATGTGTCCGTATACGAACAGGACGACGAGGCGGCCGAAATATGGCGTTCCATAGGAGTGCCGGATGAAAAGATCAGCCGTTTCGGCAAGGAGGACAATTTCTGGGAGATAGGCACCGGACCGTGCGGTCCATGCTCCGAGATATACTTTGACCGCGGTGAGAAATACGGATGCGGCAAGCCGGATTGTAAGGTGGGCTGCGACTGCGACAGATTCATAGAAATATGGAACATCGTGTTCACACAGTTTGACGGCGACGGCAACGGTAACTATACACGCCTTGAGCATCCGAACATCGACACCGGCATGGGACTCGAGCGGCTCGCCGTCGTTATGCAGGACGTGGACAACCTCTTTGAGGTGGATACCATAAGGAACGTCTGCAGGGCAGTGTGCGAAAAGGCAGGGATAGAGTACGGCGTTTCAGCCGACTCGGACGTTTCGCTCCGTGCCATAACCGACCATATAAGAAGCGCAACGTTTCTCATAAGCGACGGCGTAATACCTTCAAACGAAGGCCGCGGATATGTTCTGCGCAGACTCATCCGCCGCGCCGCACGTCACTGCCGTCTCATAGGGATAAACGATCTGTTTCTCCACGAGCTTTGCGACTGCGTGATAAAGGAAAGCAAAGATGCATATCCGGAGCTTGCCGAGAAGCGCGACTATATCAGCAAGACGATCCGCATAGAGGAAGAACGCTTCAGACAAACACTTGATTCCGGGCTCAATATCCTCAATCAGATGATATCCGAAACCAAGGACAGCGGCGGCAGTGTCCTTGAAGGCGACCGCGTTTTCAAGCTGTATGACACATACGGATTCCCGATCGACCTTACGCGTGAGATAGCCGCAGAGAGCGGGCTTTCTGTCGATGAAGCGGGATTTGAAGCGCTCATGAAGCAGCAGAAGGAAAACGCGCGCGCCGCAAGGGCATTGCAGGGCGATTTCAGCTGGAACGCGGCAGGCACGGATATCGATATGCCTCCGGCTACTGAATTTACGGGCTACACAAGAGAAAAAGGCGAAGGCAAAGTGCTCCTGATACTTGCGGACGGCGAACCGGTAGGATCGGTCTCCGGCGGCAAGTGCGCTGTCGCGCTCGATACTACTCCGTTTTATGCGGAGAGCGGCGGACAGGTGGGGGATACCGGCGTCATAACCACTCCAAACGGCGTATTTGCCGTAGAAGACACCAAGAAAACAAAGGACGGCGTTTTCCTTCATTACGGACACATAGAAAAGGGCACCGTCTCTCTCGGTGAGAGTTGCGAGGCTGTGATAAACTCCGAAAGACGCGCCGCGATACGGCGCAACCATACCGCCGCACATATGCTTCAGGCGGCTTTGCGCACGGTGCTGGGGAACCATGTCGAACAGGCGGGTTCTTATGTGGACGACAAGCGTTGCCGGTTTGACTTCAATCATTTTGCGGCGCTCACAGGCGAGGAGCTGCGTGCCGTCGAGGATATCGTCAACAGGCACATTCTCGCATCCGAAAGCGTGGATACGGCTGTCATGCCGCTTGAAGAAGCAAAGAAGCTGGGCGCCATGGCATTGTTCGGTGAGAAATACGGCGAGACCGTGCGTGTGGTGACGATCCCCGGGTATTCAACGGAGCTGTGCGGAGGCACTCATATCACCAACACGGCAATGGCCGGACTTTTCAAGATCGTTTCGGAATCATCGGTGGCCGCCGGAGTGCGCCGTATAGAAGCCGTGACAGGTGCAAATGTGCTTGAGGAGCTTTACTGCGCGGACAGCACGCTCGACACGCTTGCAGCAACGCTCAAGACCAACCGTCACGAACTTACCGCAAAGGCTCAGGCAACCGCAGAAGAGCTGCGGGCAACACGCCGTGAGCTTGAGACGGTAAAAGGAAAGATGGCAGACGTGACGATTTCCGCCGCTGCCGACGGTGCCGAAACGGTCGGACCGTTCAGGCTGATACGCGCTTCTTTTGACGACGCTTCTCAGAAGGTGCTGAGAGCTTCCGCCGACAAGCTGCGTGACAAATATTCGGATGCGGTGTGCGTATTCTCGTCAGTCACCGACGGAAAGCTGCAATTTCTCGCCGTCTGCGGGAAAAATGCCGTTGCAGCCGGTGCGGATGCTTCAGCACTGCTCAAGAGCCTCAGCCGTATAGTAGGAGGCGGAGGCGGCGGAAGACCGGATAACGCTTCATCGGGCAACGGTGACCCCTCAAAACTCGGCGAGGCCTTCGCGGCTATTCCCGAAATACTGAAAGGACAGCAGAAATGAGCGATTGCCTTTTTTGCCGGATAGCAGCCGGCGAGATACCTTCAAAAAAAGTATATGAAAACGACAAGGTGTTGGCTTTTCATGACATAAACCCGCAGGCACCGGTACACGTGCTCGTGATACCCAAAGTTCACATCGATTGCGCCAACTCTGTGGACGCATCCAATTCGGAGGCAGTATCCGCCGTATTCGAGGCGATACCTGAAATAGCGCGTCTGCTCGGTATAAACAGCTACCGTGTGATCAATAACTGCGGTCCGCTTGCCGGACAGACGGTGATGCACCTGCATTTTCACATTCTTTCCGGACGTGAGATGGGCGAACGCCTTGTATAAAAGGAGCATGACATATGAAAATAGACGTCAACACTTATACGCACTATCCGCTGCGGGTCGCCGGACTTGAGCGCCGGCTGCCTATATGCAAGGTAAACGACGACCTGTATATCGCCGCGTTCGTCATATTCGGCGACGTTGAGCTCACGACCGCCTGTGCACGTGAACTGATAAAAAAATTGCCCGAGCACGATATACTTATAACAGCAGAATCAAAAGGTATACCGCTGGTCTACGAGATGGCGCGGCAGCTTGGCGAAAACCACTATCTCATAGCACGCAAAGGTGCAAAGCTCTATATGAAGGAGCCGCATTCCGTCGAAGTACGTTCCATAACGACCGCACGTACGCAAACGCTGTTCATAGATAAAGACGACACCGAGAGCATGCGCGGGAAGCGTGTCGTCATAGTCGACGATGTGATCAGCACGGGCGAAAGCCTCTTCGCAGTTGAAAAGCTCGTAAAGGAATCGGGCGGGATCGTCGCCGGAAGGATGGCGATACTTGCCGAGGGTGATGCAAAGTACAGGGACGATATTATTTATCTTGAGGAGCTTCCGCTCTTTTTCCCTGAAAAATGACTCTGTCTCAGCTAAAGGAACGTATTGCCGGCGGCAATACGAGCGGCGCATATTTCTTCTTCGGTGAAGAAGAGTATACAAAAGATCACTACCGGTCTCAGATCTGCCGGCCGGTAGATGATTCTGCGTTTGCGGAAATGAATCATGTGGTGTTCGATATGACCTCCGCAACGCTGCCGGAGGTCGCCGAAGCGTGTGATGCTCTTCCCTTCATGGCTGAAAGGCGTCTCGTGGAGCTGCGCTCGCTTCTGCCCGCGGGGCTGAACGAAACGGACGCCGGAACACTTACATCGATAGTATCGGGCATACATGAGCAGTGCACTTTGCTGGTTATATGCAGAGCCGACGAATGCGACCCTTCACTTCCCGAAGGCAAACGGACAAAACAATATCTCAGCGCACTTTTCAGTGCTTTTGAGCAAAGCGGCGGCTGCGTCAGGTTCGACCGGGCAAAGCCTGCGGAGCTTGTAACATGGCTCCTGCGTCATTTTTCCGCACGCAACGTTAAGGTCACGGGCGATGCTGTCAGACTGATGATCGATATGTGCGGCACGGATATGTATGTTTTGAACTCTGAGGTGCAAAAACTCTGCGCGGTGCTCGATCAGGTCAGCGAAGAGGATGTCCGGAAAATATGCTGCGCAAACGACAGCTTTGCCGTGTATGACTATTCCCGCATGATCCTGGCGCGCGATTTTGAAGGCGCTGACAAGGCGCTCGATTCGTTGCTTGCCTCAGGAATACAGCCTCCGCAGATACTCGCGACGCTTACAAAGCGCTATGCGGAGCTTTCTGCAGTACGTGCGGCGCTGGACAGCAAAACTCCTTATTCACGGATCGCCGCTAACGAAAAAATGGCGGAATGGGCGGTGCGACGCTGTGCCGGAGAGCTCTCGGGACTCAGCCGGCGGCGGCTTTCATTTATGTTGCGTGAACTTCAATATGCGGACTCCAAAATGAAATCCAGCTCCGAAGACAAGGTGCTGGTGCTCAAAGTTTTTGCGGCGAGGGCAGCGGCGTATGACGGAGAGTGAAAACACGAAACTTGTGTTGCCGTACCCGCTCGTCACCGAGGGGAAATACGACAAGCTCAAGCTTAAATCCATCGTCAGCACTCCGGTGATCACGACAGACGGGTTTTCCGTATTCAATAACCAGGCCAAACTTTCATACATTCGCGCGATGTGCCGAGACGGCGCCGTGATACTTACCGACAGCGACCGCGCCGGTTTTTTTCTTCGCTCACGACTGAAGGGACTGCTTCCCGAGTGCGCCGTCCTGATAAACGTATACATACCGCGTATCACCGGCAAAGAAAGGCGTAAAAGTGTCCCCTCCAGGGAAGGTCTGCTGGGAGTTGAAGGGATAAGCAATCGCACCCTGCGCGAGCTTCTTGAGCCTTACGCCTTAAATGATGAGGATGGATGCGCTCCGCTGAATCGTATATCACGGGACGATACGGTCACAAAGGCTGATCTTTATGCAATGGGGCTCTCCGGCACCGGCAATTCGACCGTACGCCGTGCCGCAGTTTGCGCTTCGCTCGGGCTTCCCGAACTGCTGACTGCAAACGCCCTGATAGATTATGTAAACCTCAGGGTCGGACGCCGCGCTCTGTACGCGCTGTCTGAGACTTTGCGGGACACGAACAGTAACGAATATCAATATATGCCTGCGAGGAAGAACGACAAAGATGAATGAAAAACCGCGTTTTTATATCGAAACTCTCGGCTGCCGCGTAAACCAGTACGAATCACGCGCGATGGCTGAGGAATTTCTTTCTCGCGGATATCTGCGCGCGGATGATGCCGCGGATGCCTCTGTAATTGTGGTAAACACCTGTGCCGTCACTGCGGAAAGCGAGCGAAAAAGCCGTCAGGCGGTAAGGCGTGCCGCCGATACCGGGGCTAAAGTGATCGTAGCCGGATGCTGTCCGGTCACACCTGACAAGCTGCCGCCGAACGTAGTATGTATAGGAAGCGCAAGGAGAAAAAGCGGGATCGCCGACATTGCTGCGGGAGCAGAGATAAAGCCGGCACCGGAAGGATATGAACCGCTCAAGATCGGATTTTTTCCGGACAATACACGTTCCCGAGCGTGGATAAAGATACAGGACGGCTGTCCTAACCACTGCTCGTACTGTATCATACCGTTGCTGCGCGGACCGTCGCGATGCCGTGACTCCGGCGACATACTGGATGAGGTACAAAGGATAGCGCGGACCGGAATAAAGGAAGTCGTGCTGACCGGCATCGAAATATCGGCTAACAAAGAACTGCCCCAGCTCATACGCCGGATATCGGAAGTAAATGGGATAGAAAGGATACGGCTGGGGTCACTGGATCCGAGAGCACTGAAAAACGACCTTCTCGATGCCTTTTCCCAGAGCGAAAAATTCATGCCGCGGCTGCATATCTCTCTTCAATCAGGCAGCACTCGTATACTTTCACTCATGAAACGCGGGTACACTGCAGAGCAGGCTTCGGAACGAATCGGGGAAACACTGGTGCGGCTCCCGCGTCTTTTGCTTTCCGCAGACGTAATCACTTCTTTTCCGGGAGAGACGGACGGTGAGCTCGATGAAACGATGACATTTCTGGAACGCTTCCCTTTTGTACACGTGCACGCTTTCCCGTTTTCACCGCGGCGCGGCACGGAGGCCGCGTTAATGCGCGAAACTCTTTCGCAAGCTGAAAAAAAACAGAGAAACAACCGCCTGATATCACGCTGCAAGGTGCTGCGGGACAGGATACTCGATTCACTTTGCGGTACTTTTGATGAGCTGCTTGTGGAATCGTGCCGGGAAGGGCATTCACGAGGAATGACACGCGCCGGTGTGGAGACGGAAGTGCCCGGATGCGCCGAGGTCTCCGAGCTCGTACGGGTCAGGATAAATGCGGCAGACGACGGACTTTTGCTCGCGGAAAGAGTGTGAACAGTGGACGGCAGCACAATAAAACCATATCCGGTACGCCGGGCATATCTTTCATTCATAATCCTCAATTTTGCGGTTTACGGATTGAACGGGATGTATTACGGATACATAGGTCAATATGTGTCCGAGCGTCATACACCGGCGGATACGGGGTTGCTGCTCTCGGTAGGTCCGCTCGTCGCCGCAGTAGCGCCGCTGTTTTGGGGCTGGCTTGCGGACCGCTCCAAAAACAAAAATTCGGTCCTGGCTTGCGCCGTTGTACTGACTGCCTCAAGCTTTTGCTTTATGCCGCTGAGCAACTCATTATATTTCATGCTCTTGGTCATAACTGCGGTAACTTTCTTTTCCTCTCCTTATGCCTCGCTCGTCGACACCGTATCGCTCGAATACTCGACCGAACATCATATGAGCTTCGGCGTTATGCGTGTCACGGGAACACTGGCTTTCGGTGTAATAGCGTTTTTGATGTCATGGCTGTATTCAAAAAATGAACAAACGCTTTTTACCGCTTATGCCGCTCTTGCACTGATATGTGTCGTCACGGCGCTGCGTGCACCACGTGTGAAAGGGCACGCAAAAAAGTCGGAAAAATATTCGCTGCGCCCCATATTTGCCGATCGAAGGCTCATGCTCTATATTGCGGCCAATGCAGTCAGCCAATTTACATGGATGTGCTATCTGAACAACTTCCCCACTTACCTCGTTGAAGACTGCGGTGCTCCGCAATGGCTCTGGGGAATGAATGTGTTTGTAACCATTTTAGGCGAGATACCGTTTTTTCTGTGCATTGATCGACTTTTCAGACGATTCAGCGCGCGTGTTTTATTTGCCGGTGCACTGACGCTCTCTTCCCTGCGCTGCTTTGCACTCGTATTTTCCGGCACGGCAGTGCCGCTCCTGACCACGGCGCTTCTGACAGGATTCGCGCCCACAGTTCTGATATATATAGCAGCGCGGCATATCAACGACCACGTTCCGCAGGAATTGCGTGCCTCGGGACAAAATGTTATGTACGCTCTTACCTATGGGCTGCCCCGGTTTCTTGCCGGAATAGTCGGAGGATATGTTTTGACATATTCCGGAGTGCCGCAACTTATGATGATGTGCGGG
>URSI01000042.1 GCA_900550505.1 uncultured Eubacteriales bacterium | reverse complement strand
GCGCCACCGGACTGACCGCCCACAGAACGACGACGAACGATATCATTGAGATTGCGGTGCTGAGAACGGTGAAAGTAGAGTTGAGGATCTGAATAGGTCTGCCGCCGGCTTCTCTGTTTGCATTTTCGAGTTTCTCGTAAAATTCGGGCAGATCAAAGCTCGCCATGTCCAGTTCTTTTGCTTTTGTTATTATCTTTGTCTTTATGTGCTGTACGACAAGCTCGCCGGAGAGCCTTGTCACGGTGGTGTTCAGCGTTCCCACAAGACTTCTTAGCAACAGTACGGCGAATTGTAAAACCAGCAGGGTTATTATAGCTTCAAAGCCTTTGTTTCCTCCGGAGGCGCTTACGAGTGTGTTGAGCAGTGCGCTGAGGATCTTAGCACTTATGACAGGAACGACGCCGTTGAATATCGCTATAAAAAGAGTTACGAACAGTATCCACGGTCTTGTTTCCCATACTATCCGGTAAATATACAACAGTCGCGTGAAGAAGTCCCCGATCAGGTGTCTTAAATATCCGGGTATCTCGGATATTGATTCGGGTCGAGGTATTTTGTTTTCATTTTTTTGAGGCGGCGGCATCATGGGTCCCATATTCAACACCCCTTATATCTATCACACATATGATAATATTTTTTTCCCTTATTTTCAATCGTTCGCGCGAAAAATATAGTTTTGTTGTCCTGTTCTCTGACTGAAATTTTGATCAAAACATACTGAAAAACTAAAGCGCGCAGACGAACCGTCTGCGCGCCGGCAATTATAACTCAGTGATCGGATCATCCGTCGGATATCAAAATCACGAGTGATGACAAAAACAGTACTTACCTTCTTGCTTTCTTAACAACCACGACAGCTGCTGCAAGAGAGACTACACCAAAGATGGCAAAGAACGCGAAGCTGTCACCTGTATCGGGCGTCTCAGTGCCGGTGCTTTCGTCGGCAGGCTTTTCATCTGCCAAAGTGAGCGTGGCATATTCAGCAAAATTCTTATACTCGTTAATGCCTTTGCCGAATGTGCAATACAGGCCGGAATTTTCAGAAACTTCTTCGACGACAGCTGCAATGGCAAATCCGACTTTGCCACCTACTGTGTTGTTCACCTTATTATCGCCGTCATCAATGGCAGCCCACGGGATTCTCTGTTCGTAAGTCTCAAGGCCGTTTGCAGAGGCTACTTTATAGGAGAAGTTGGCGTTAGTCGTTACAGTTCCGAAATGGTTTGCATTGAGTTGATCACCGTTCGGTTGCATGGATATTGTCCACTCACGAGCCCATGAAGAATTGGCGGCCTTGCCCCAATCCCAAGAAGTTCCGTTCTCAGGTATGAACTTGACTTCCGTGGCAGGATCGGTGTAGGTCATTGCCGTCATAACCGAGAGACGGTCAAAGATATAAGGCGGTGTGGCCAAAAAGTCTGTGTTGGAAAATGTGCGTCCGGTAGCAGGGCTTTTCGCAGTGAATGCGAAGTAAAGGTAATCCTCATCCCAAGCCAGATAAATGGTACAGTCATACGCAGATGCTTCGTCGTCAGTCTGCTCCCAGAGTGTGTTGTCCGCGTCGTATGTCAGAACGGTGTCGTATTCTTCGGAACTTACAACACCGTCTATGACCGGGGCGGTCTTTGCCTTATAAACATTGACGGCATCGTAGGCGGACACCGAAAACGCAAAGGTAAGTACCATCATAGCAGCCAGAATAATCACAAGTGCTTTTTTCATTGGGCGATGCTCCTTTTCTTTTTTTTGATGTATCGCTGTTAACATTATACTTAATATGTACAATAAAGTCAAGCGAAATATCATAACTTTTACTTTTTTGCAGAAAACTATTTTCTTTTTTGCTTGTTCGCTTGATATCGCGTTTGTAATCAGCCGATGTAGGGAAAGATAAAAAAGGACACGGCTGCCAAACAACCGTGCCCAGTCAATTTACGAAGCTGAAACAGTGCCGTTTGTGGATTTATTTGCTTATTGCAAAAAACACACCAGGCAACTGAAATAAAGTCAACTTACCTTCTTGCTTTTTTAACGACCACGACAGCTGCTGCAAGAGCGACTACACCAAAGATGGCAAAGAATGCGAAGCTGTCGCCAGTGTCCGGGGTCTCGGTTCCGGTGCTTTCGTCACCGGAGTCTTCCTTAACCGTGTAAACGACCTGCTCGCCTGCCTCGGCAAGGACTACTTCGGCATAAGCCTGGAATTTGCTGGCACCGCCAAGCTTGCCGCCAAAGCCTACTTCAACACCCTCAGTAGTAGCATAGGGATCGCTGACGCCAGGAACCTGCTCCTTGACGACGATAGTGGCACCGATACCGACTTTTCCGCCAACGGTGTGATCTACGTTGTGCTCCACACCATCAACAACGCTGTCAATGGCGGACCACGGAATTTTCTGCTCGTATACTTCGTAACCGTCGACCGTCGCTACTTTAAACTCATAATCTGCATGCGAGACGACGGAGCCGAAATGGTTGGTGGAAAGCTGTGTTCCGTCGGCGTCCATCGATATCGTCCATTCACGCGTCCACGAAGAATTATAAGAATCTGACCAAGTCCAGTTATCTTCAGAATAGAAGAGAACATTGTCAGGCGTGTCGAACAGCATTCCGGTCATGACCGAAAGACGCTGGAAAATAAACGGTGCAGTGGTACTCCAGTCCTTGTTGTTGTAAGTCCTGCCGCCGACAGGGGATTTGGCTGTGACTGCATAATAAAATGCGTCGTCGTCCCATGCAAAGTAGCATGTGATATCGTAGTCCGCCGCGGCGTCCACGTATTCTTCACCGGTAATGCCCCATATGGACCAATCCTTGTTGTAGTCGATAACGAACGTATACTCATCGTCACCGACCGTGCCGTCGACCGTGGGAGCGGTCGTCGCCTTGGGAACGTTGAGCTCGGGGTTGTAGACGAACGCGGAGGTCGGAACGAGGCACACCGCGAACATCAAAACCGCAAGAACAACCACAATCGCTTTTTTCATTGGTTTAATACTCCTTCTTTCTTTTATCGTTAACTTCATGCCAACCTGAAGATTATTATATGCAGTATACAATAAAAAGTCAATATAAAAAAACAAATCATAAAAAAATATGCACTTTAACCGAACGTTTGTTTTGAAATGTTCAAGTATTTGCCTCGTATGAAATCATATTGCCACGAGCAAGATAATCGGGAGCCGAAAAATTTTTTCGGCATCAAATGAAAGGCGAGGTCACAAGAATGTGAGAAAGGCAATAAGGTCGGGTTTATCGGTTATGCTTGCCGCATCATTGATGATGATCGCGGCTTTTGCCGTTGCGGTCACGGCAGCCGTGCCGGAAAGCATATCCGTATTTTCCGACGAAGCTGATGAAAGGATAGGCGAATACGGTATACTGAGCTATGACGGAGGTGACACGGCGAAGGTAAGTCTGCTGGGACTCACACTCGGCACTGTTCGTGTCGATGTATTCGAAAGGCAGGAGTTGATACCGGGCGGAATGCCGTTCGGGGTCAAGTTTTTTACCGAGGGTCTCGTTGCCGTGGGGATCTCTGCGGTAAACACGGCGTCAGGCGCCAAGTCACCGGCTTCCGAAGCGGGTATCAAAAAAGGTGATATAATCACCCATGTAAACGGAACCAAAGTATCGAGCAGTGAGGAGTTTATAAAAGCAGTTTCGGAAAACGGCGCAAAATCGCTCGAGCTTACCGTCGTCCGTGGTGCAGATACGCTGAGTCTCAGTGTGTCACCCGTACTGAGCAGCGAGGACGGTGCATATCGTATCGGGCTGTGGGTGCGTGATTCAACGGCCGGGCTCGGAACCGTAACTTATATCGATCCCGAGACGGGTGCATTCGGCGGACTTGGACACGGGGTAAACGATTCCGACACGGGCATTTTAATGCCTCTCGGTAATGCCGCCGTTGTCGACGTGGAGGTATATGACGTTGTAAAGGGACGCGCAAATGCCCCCGGTGAGCTGCGCGGCAGATTCTCTGCTGTGCGCAAAGGCATGCTTGTCGCGAATACCGAACATGGTGTATTCGGTACGCTTACAGGCGGCTATGATCCCTCCGAGGCAATGCCGATAGCTTTGGCAGATCAGGTCCACACAGGAAAGGCGTATATCAGAACGACAGTAGACAGTTCAAAGGGACCGCAGATCTATGAGATAGATATAACCGCTGTGAGACCGGATGATGAAGAGGGAAAAAATTTCAGCATAAAAGTTACCGATAAGGAACTGCTCGGGATTTCCGGCGGTATAGTACAGGGTATGAGCGGCAGCCCCGTTATTCAGGACGGCAAGCTCATCGGTGCCGTGACTCATGTGCTGGTAAGCGATCCGGAAAGAGGTTACGGCATCGCGATAGAGAACATGCTTGCACAGACGTACAGCCCGTCGTTCTCGGAAAATTTATCTGCGGCATAGCTTTCTGATCGAGGGCTCGCTGTTGTTCTCATTGGGGAATCTCGGAGCTGTGAAATGAAATATAACTGCCGCAGAGAGTTCATTATCTCCTGCGGCAGTATATTTTGGCAGACATGACAGGCAGCCGTTACTGTGAGGCTGCCTTTTTCAGATTTTTCAAAAAGATCACACCAAAAGGTATTGCGGCGACCAGTGTCAGCAGATCCGCCACGGGCTGTGACCATATGAGCCCCTGTGTTCCGAAAAAATGAGGAAGTGTCAGTATAAGCGGGATGAAGAACAAACCCTGACGTGCGGATGACAGCACAGACGCCCCGAAAGCTTTTCCCACAGACTGCAGTACCATGTTGGTTACGATACCGGGCGCCATAAACGGTGTGGCTATACATTGGGCGCGCAATGCGGCGATACCTATCTTGACGACTTCCGAATCGTCAATAAAGGCGTTCATTATCCGCTCCGCAAAAATCCAGGTAGCGATTCCGAGAACGGTCAGCAATCCTGTCCCTACTGCTAACGTAAACATAAACGCGCGCCGCACCCTGCCGTGCAGTCCCGCACCGTGATTGTAGCCGACGACGGGCTGAAAGCCCTGACCAAACCCTATAAATGCCGAATTTATCATCATAGATACCTTCGTTACTATGGTCATTGCCGAGACGGCGGCGTCGCTGATATTGGCAGCACTGTTGTTCAGCAGTATCGTCGCAAGACTTGCCAGCCCCTGACGCAGCAGAGATGGGAGACCTATCCTAAGTATCTGCAGATAGACACCGGTATTTCTGAAAAGCTTGGAAAATGAAAGCCTTATGATCGTCTTTTTGAATATGAACGGTACGAGCAGGATTACAACGCTGACAAGCTGACTTATGGCGGTAGCTATCGCAGCGCCCGCTATGCCGAGTGACAGATTATTGATAAATATAGGGTCTATTATGATATTCAGAAGCCCGCCGGCGGCAACACCCATCATTGAAAAAAAGGCTTTGCCCTCGCCGCGCAGTATATTGTTCAGCACAAAAAGTGCAGTAAATAGCGGAGCCGCGCACAGGATGTAAAAAGCATAATCACGGGCAAACGGAAGTATTGTATCAGTGGAGCCCAGCAGCAGAAGAAGGTCTTCGAAAAAGATAAAGCACACGCCTGTGATAACAGCGCCCAAGGCAATCGCGGCAAAAAGTGCCTTTGAGCCGTATTCACAGGCCTTTTCATTTTGTTTTTCTCCGAGCAGTCTTGAGATATTGCTTCCTGCTCCCATACCCAACGTAAAACCGACAGCCTGTATCAGGGCCATCAACGGCATGACTATGCCCACAGCGCCCGATGCGCTTTTGTTTAACTGTGAAACAAAATATGTGTCGGCAGTATTATACACGGCCGTTATCAGCATGGAAATGATAGTCGGTACGGCCAGCCTGACTATCAGCGGACAGACAGGATCTGTCGTCATCATCTTGAATTGTTCGTCTCTTGTTCTCATCAACTTATATCGTGCGGTTCAGGCACGAGCCCTTTCACAGCATCGGATTATATCACATATCGTTCCCGGAAACAACCGTTTGATTTTTAAATTTTACACGCATTTAACATTTGCGGGCTTTTTCATTTTACACCGCGTGCCTAAACTGTAAACATAAACGAAAGAGGAGAATGAAAAAATGAGAAGGATGAGAAATCCGGTCGTGATAGCCTTGATGCTTGCGACAGCGCTTATATTTGCAGGATGTTCGGATGGTTTTTCGGCGGACAGCTCCGTCACCGTTATTTCAAGAGAAGAGGGTTCGGGCACTCGCGGTGCCTTTGAGGAGTTGTTCGGGATAGAGAGGACGGCGGACAGCGCAGATATCATACCCAGTACGGGCGCAGTGCTCACCAGCGTGCAGGGAGATGTTTCCGCTATCGGCTATATATCTCTTGGCTCTCTCAACACCACGGTAAAAGCGCTTGAAATTGACGGCGCGAAGGCTACGGTGGAGAATGTGAAAAACGGATCGTACAAGGTGTCGCGTCCGTTCAACATTGCCACAAAGGGTGAGGCGGACGGTGTCGTCAAAGACTTTATCGACTTTATTCTTTCCACCGAGGGACAGCAAATAATCGAGGACGAAAATTATATCCCTTCCGTGGACGATCCGAAACCGTATGCCGGCACCAAAGTTTCGGGGACGGTAAAGATATCCGGCTCGAGCTCTGTGACGCCCGTTATGGAAAAGCTTAAGGAAGCGTATGAAAAGATCAACGAAAATGCCGATATCGTAATCAATATGACGGATTCATCCACCGGTATAAGTGATGTTATAGAAGGCGTCAGCGACATAGGGATGGCGTCACGCGAGCTGAAGGACAGCGAAAAGACGTCAGGCGCAGTACCCACCGTTATAGCAATAGACGGCATAGCTGTTATAGTAAACCTTGAGAACACCGTTACGGGGCTTACTTCGGAACAGGTCAAAAAGATCTATGAGGGCGGCGTCGAAAAGTGGTCGGATATTATCGGCTGAGTTCCCGTCTGCCCGAAATGACGGTATGAGAAAAACGACGGGTTTAATTTGATGCTTTGATTTTGCCGTTTCGGCAGTATGGGCCGCAAACTTTCCGTGTGCATCCCTCCGCACACGTCGTTTGCGGTCTCCTGCCGCGGCTTGGAGTGAAAAAACGGATGAAAACAGCGGTAAGAGAAACTTTGATGAGAGCCGTGTTCTTCGCGGCGGCGTTCGTGTCGGTAGCCGCCGTGGTACTGATATGCGTCTTTCTTTTTTTCAACGGTATACCCGGTATGGTCAAGATAGGGACATGGGATTTTCTTTCCGGCACCACATGGAGACCGGACGATAACATATACGGGATATTTCCGATGATACTCGGCAGCATTTACGTCACTGCGGTGGCGCTTGTGATAGGCGTGCCGTCGGGAATAATGTGTGCTGTATATATGGCGCGGTTCTGTCCTCCCGTTCTGTACCGTTTTTTCAAGCCTGCGGTGGATCTGCTGGCGGGGATACCGTCGGTGGTATACGGGTTTTTCGGACTCATGGTGATAGTTCCGGCGGTTCGGAGCGCATTCGGAGGCTCGGGCAAATCTATACTTGCGGCAGGTATCGTGCTTGGTATGATGATACTTCCCACGGTTATCAGCGTCTCCGAGACCTCAGTAAGAGCTGTTCCGGAATCTTACTACGAGGGCAGTCTTGCCTTGGGCGCGACGAGGGAACGCAGCGTATTTTCCGTCGTCGTTCCGGCAGCAGGCAGCGGCATATTGTCATCGGTAGTTCTCGGAATGGGACGTGCGGTGGGTGAGACCATGGCTGTTTATATGGTGGCCGGTAACCAGCCCGTGATTCCGGAATCAATTGTAAAGGGCGTCAGGACGCTGACTACGAATATAGTGGTCGAAATGGGTGAAGCGGCAGACCTGCACCGGGAGGCGCTGATCGCCACGGGGGTCGTGCTTTTCGTCTTTATTATGCTGATAAATCTCCTGTTTTCCTTTTTGAAAAGGAGAGCTTTGAAATGAGAGTTTTGCGTATTTCTTCTGTCCTGAGGCGCTCGTTCATGTATATCTCGGTAGGTGCGGTGGCATCGGTATTCGGAGGAATGGTAATATATGTACTCGCCATGGGAATACCGCATATCAACGCAGAATTGTTTGAACCGGTATACAACTCTGAGAACTGCTCGCTCATACCCGCTCTGCTGAACACCCTGGTGATAACCGTGCTGGCGCTTGCAATTGCTGTTCCGACGGGGATATTCGCCGCTGTATATCTTGTGGAATACGCGCCGAGAGGGAACCGCTTTGTTGCGCTTGTCAGGCTTACCGCAGAGACGCTTGCGGGGATCCCTTCGATAGTTTACGGGCTTTTCGGATCGCTGATGTTCGTCAAATTTTTCGGCTTGGGATATTCGTTGCTCGGCGGATCGCTCACACTGTCGATAATGATACTGCCCGTCATTATGCGCA
>URSI01000041.1 GCA_900550505.1 uncultured Eubacteriales bacterium | reverse complement strand
TGCCGTCGGTCATCCGGGGCGCGAGCGTCAGCCTGAAAAACTATCTCTCTTATATGTTCTGTGTCTCTGACGGACTTTTCGGCTGATCGTTTATCTGCATCATCGCAACGGTGACCGGGCTCGTTGCCACGAACGGCAGTGAACCCGTGGTGCATTCATAGAGCATTACACCTACACTGTACAGATCCGAATAAAAATCGGTCGTCTTGCCGCTTGCCTGTTCGGGTGAGATATAATATACCGTACCTA
Source organism: uncultured Eubacteriales bacterium (assembly GCA_900550505.1). Classification (GTDB taxonomy): domain Bacteria; phylum Bacillota; class Clostridia; order Oscillospirales; family CAG-382; genus UMGS1307. The sequence continues at coordinate 8,157 of URSI01000041.1, read as the reverse complement.
TCGCCTTGTCGGTCATGGTGAGCGGTGCACTGCTCGGAAGTTTCGCTATACCGAAATCCGTTACCTTTATGTCACCGTTTTTGAGAAGCATTATATTCTGCGGTTTGATATCACGGTGTATGACGCCCTTGCTGTGGGCGTGCTCAAGTGCTCTGAGTATCTGCCCGATGTAGTAACAGGCCTCTTTCCACCCCAGACAACCTTTGTTTGTAAGGTACTCCTTCAATGTTATACCGTCAAGATATTCCATCACGATGTATTTCATGTCGGGATATATCGCAACGTCATATATATTGACGATATTTTTGTGTGAAAGCATGGCAACGGCTTTGGACTCGTTTATGAAACGCTGCTCCGCCTGAGTGTCGCCGTTAAATTCTTCGTTGAGTATTTTTATGGCAACTATCCTGTTCATGAGCAGATCTTCCGCTTTGAGAACAAAAGCCATGCCCCCGACACCCACTATGTCAAGTATCTTATAACGGCTGTCGAGAACTTTACCGATATATACTTCGTATCTTGAATTATCCATGTGAAAGAGGTCCTTTCAATTTTGGTCACCGATTGATCAGTCCGAAAGTAGCACGGCGGTAATGTTGTCCCCGCCACCGCCCTCATTGGCACACCTGACCAGCTCGTTTACCTTAGAATCTATGGCAAGCCCGCTTTTTAGTATCGCGGTTATCTCCTCGTCGCTGACGAAGTTGGTAAGTCCGTCAGTACACAAGAGCACACTTTCGAACGGCGGCTCCACTATGAAGTAGTCATATGATACACGTTCTTCCGTGCCGAGCGCCCGAAGTATGTAGTTTTTATACGGGTGAGTCATTGCCTCTTCACGTGTGATCTTACCCTTTTCGTACAGTTCCTGTACAAGCGAGTGATCCTTGGTTATCTGCAAAAGCTTACGACATTTTCCCGTCTTTTTCATAATATACATCCTGCTGTCGCCGGCGCTGATTACGTACAGTTTGTTGTTGAGGCAGAGACAGGCGACCAGTGTCGTTCCCATGCCTTCAAGCTCGGCATGTTCGTTCGCCTGATCGTAAACGGCTCTGTTGGAAGCATTCCCGGATTCGATGAGCATATTGATTATCTCGTCGTCCGGAGTCTCCGCTACGGCAGCCGTCCTCAGCAGCACAGTCATACTTGAGATGAACTCATCGCAGGCGAGACGACTGGCAACACCGCCGCCGGCAGCGCCGCCCATCCCGTCACAGACGACAGCGAGCGTGTAGTCTGCCGTTGCCTCTATGCGGAACGTATCCTGATTGTTTTTCCTTTTCATTCCGATATCCGTGATACCAAAGTGCTGCAATTAGTTCGCCTCCGATCCTTACAGTCAGATCTGCTGATTTTTTGCTCTCAGCTGCCCGCAGGCAGCATCTATATCGCTTCCGAGTGCGCGGCGAACGGTGGTGTTTACACCGTATTTCTCCAGCGTTTCGGCGAATATCCGTATCGTTTCTCGACCGCTTCTGCCGAAATTTTTTCCGCTCACACGGTTGTATGGTATCAGATTGACGTGTGCCAATGTCCCTGACAGACGCTGTCCCAGCTCATTTGCACAGTCAATACTGTCGTTGACGCCTTCGAGCATCGCGTATTCGAATGAGATCCTTCTGCCCGTGCGCTTTTCGTAGCGGGAACAGGCTTCCATCAGGCTTTCGTAAGGGTACCGCAGCGCCACCGGCATGATCTTACGTCTTATCTCGTCGTTGGGTGCGTGCAGCGAAACGGAAAGCGTCAGCTGCAGGTCAAGCTTTGCAAGCCTGTCGATCCCGTCGACAAGTCCGCAGGTGGAAAGGGAGATACGTCTCATTCCGAGCCCAAATCCGCGACTGTCGTTTACTATATTTATAAATCGAATAACGTTATCAAAGTTGTCAAGCGGCTCTCCGATGCCCATAAGAACCACGTGTGATATGTTCTCACCGGTGATCGCACGCGTGCGGACTACCTGTTCCAATATCTCCCCGGCTGACAGCGAGCGCCTGAAACCGTTGACGGCGGATGCGCAAAAGCGGCACCCCATACGGCAACCGGCCTGTGACGAAACGCATACGGTGTTGCCGTATTTGTATTTCATGAGCACCGTTTCCACGTTCTCGCCGTCGGCAAAACCGTAAAGAAATTTTCTGGTCCCGTCGCGGCTCTTGCTGTCGCGATTTATTACCGCCGCGGTATCGATACATTCTTCACACAATCTTGAACGCAAAGCCTTTGAAAGGTTGGTCATTTCGGATATTGAAAGACCGTTTGCAAGGGCTTTGAATATCTGTCCGGCACGGTATCTGCTTTCACCGAGCTGTACGATATATTCTTCAAGCTCTTCATAGGTCAGGCTTTTGATATCAACCATCCTTGCGTTTCTCCATACAGCATACGTAAAATCCTTCCGTCCCGTCGCGATACGTCATGAACAGGCGGTCGGATATTTTGACCATATCCCTGTGCTGTGAGAGCAGCGGCGACGTTACGCCTTCATTTTCATCTCTGTTGAAGGTACAGGTCGAATATACCACTCTTCCGCCGGGTCTGAGCATTTCGCAGGCATTTTCAAGCATGGTATACTGCAGCTGAGGCAGTGAGGCAAAAGCTTCTGCGTCCTTAAGGCGAACGCCGGGTTTTGAATTGATAAGACCAAGGGCAGAGCAGGGCACATCACAGATCACACGGTCCGCCTTGCCCGCAAGTTCTCCTGCGGGAGTACGTCCGTCCCGCACACCGGTCTCAATTATATCGACGCCCATGCGTGCGGCGGTCCGGGTTATCAGCGGAAGTTTATTGGGATGGATATCAAACGAAAGTATCTTGCCGCTGTTGTTCATGGCAATGGCGGCACCGACGGATTTACCGCCCGGACACGCGGCAACATCGACCACAAGATCTCCGGGCATCGGTGAAAGCAGCTCAACGGCATACTGTGAAGGCTCGCCCTGCACGAAATACCTGTCGCTTTCCGATGCCGCATATTGTGCCGTTTCATTGTATATGAGCACGGCTGTCGATACATACTTCCCGGGTTTGGAACCGTCAATAGCGTTCAGCAGTTCTTCACGCGTGAGTTTAAGGGTATTTGCGCGAAGCGCAAGCGGTATCCGCTGCCTTGCGGAGAGCGCGATCCGCTCGTATTCCTCCGGGTACTGCCTTTTGATAAGTGAGAGCACGCTGTCACAGATACTGTATTTGATGCTGTCGGGTGCTTCTGAAAGCTGTTCATCTATCTTGTCTCGTTCGCGGCATAGTGCGCGAAGCACGGCATTTACAAATGTCTTGGCAGATACCGCCGTCAGGTTGACCGCCTCGTTGACGGCGGCGCTTGCGGGGATCCTGTCCATATACCAAAGCTGCGCCGTAGCTACACGCAGCGTGTTGAGCACGCTGGGGTGCAGATTTGACAACGGTTTTGAACTGCACATCGAAATGATCGAGTCTATTGTCAGTATATTTTCGAGAGTAGTGTATACGAGCGCGGTATAAAGTGAGCGGTCCGGTCCCTGCAGGGTGCCGCGCGAAAGCTCTGATGACACCACAAGATTTGAGAACGCGCCTTCACCCATACAGCGTCCTACGGCGTCGGCTGCGAGCTTTCTGGGACTGTTCATGTGCGCTTTACTCCGTTGTAGCCCGCGTAAAATGCCTCGCCGGTCATTTTTGAACTGCCTTCGGGCACAAGCAGGTTTATGGTGACGCTGCCTTCACGGCATGCCATTTCTATGCCCTCTTTGCTGACTTTGAGCAATTCGCCTGTAGCACCCTGACCGTGTGACGGATGAGCGTCAAGCGCTTTTATAACTCGCCCGTCAAGAGTGAATCTTGCGCCGGGAGCGGGTGAGAGCCCTTTAATTTTATTACAGACCGAGGTAGAGTCAAGATCAAAATCCAACCACAATTCTTCCTTTGTTATCTTGGAAGCATAGGTGGCAAACGCATCGTCCTGCGGAATGCGCTGCGCAGTGCCGTTTTCTATTTGCGCCATCGCCTCGAGTATTGCATCGCTGAGCATGTCATGATATTCGCCGGCTGTGAGCCCCGATATCGGGAACCTCTTCTGAAGTATGACATCGCCCGTATCGAGACCTTGAGCCATATACATTATCGAAACTCCGCCGTATTCATCACCGTTCATGATCGCCCGGTTTATCGGCGCCGCACCGCGGTATTTCGGCAAAAGTGAAGCATGGATGTTGACGCATCCGTATCTGGGTATATCAAGCACGTCTGCCGGCAGCAACATCCCGAAGGCGGCTACAATGAATATATCGGCGTCAAGACTCCTGAGGAAGTTCACCGCATCCGCGTCACGCAGTGTTTCCGGCTGGAACACGTTCAGCCCCAGCGCCTGTGCCGCTTGTTTGACGGGTGAAGGGGTAACCTTGTTGCCGCGCCCTCTTGATTTGTCGGTACGGGTCACGACGCAAACCACATCATGGCGATTTGCTATCGCTTCCAGCGGCTTAACGGCAAAATCGGGAGTGCCCATAAAAACGGTCTTCATCTGCTCTCGATCTCCTCGGGATCGGCCATTCGCACTACTTTGTCAAGAAACAGCACGCCTTCAAGATGGTCACATTCGTGACAAAAAGCCTGAGCCTTCAATCCGTCTGCCGTGTATGTGCGTTCCTTGCCGGTGCGGTCGAGCGCTTTTAGCGTGACGGCTTCGGGTCTTATTGTATATCCCCATTTTCCGGGGCATGAAAGGCAGCCCTCAAGCACTTCTCGGCTGCCGACGGTAGCGACTATTTCGGGATTGATAAGCTCTATCGGACCTTCACCGGTGTCCACTATCACCACACGCCTGAGCACGCCTACCTGCGGCGCCGCAAGCCCGACTCCGCCAGAAGCGGCAAGCGTTTCTTTCATATCGTCAAGCAGCATGAGTATCCTGTCATTTATAACATCAACTCTTTTGCTCTTTTTTCTCAATATATCCTCATTTTCGTTCAGTATTCGCAGCAGTGCCACGTTTTTACACCTCTTATCCGGGTCAGATCATCGGCGGATTTATATCCGCGGATGCATACGTTTTTTTATATTTAGAGCTGAAGCCCTCGAGTGCATTGGCTAATATCCGACGAGTCGAGGTATTGCTCTTGAATTTTATTACGAGTCTTTTTCTGAAGCTCCCGTTCAGCCTGTATATCGGATCGTTGAACGGACCGAAAAGGATCATCGGTTCCTTTGGACATTCGGTTTCTCTCAGCCTGAGCAGCCGTTCCGCAATCCAGCCTGAAGCCTCGCACACTTCGCGCTCGAGTTGTCCGCTTATGTGTATCAGTCCCATATCGCAGAACGGCGGGAACAGCACCGCGCGCCGCAACAGGATTTCTTCGCGGTAAAAAGTGTCGTAGTCCTGCCGCCTTGCAAGCTCGAGTATCCTGTGTGACGGACTGTATGTCTGGATTATGGCTCTGCCCGCTTTCTCCGCGCGGCCGGCACGGCCTATCACTTGGGTGAGCATCGAAAAGGTGCGTTCGCAGGCGCGGAAATCACTTTGGTACAATGACGCGTCGGCAAGTATCACTCCAACCAGGGTAACGGAGGGGAAGTCGAGTCCCTTTGTTATCATTTGCGTACCGTAAAGGATATCTGCTTCGCGATTTTTGAACCTTGTATATATTTCGTCGTGCGAGCCGCGGACTACGGTGGTGTCGCCGTCCATCCTTATTTTTGCAGCCGAGGGAAAAAGCTCGTTGAGCTCTTCTTCGAGCCGCTGCGTGCCGTATCCTACAAATCCGAGCGCCGCGCTTGAACATGCAGGGCACACAGAGTCGAGCGGTCTTGTGTATCCGCAGTAGTGAGCCGTTACATGTAAAGACAACGGCACCGAGCAATTCGGGCATTCGATGGAATGACCGCACCTGTGACATATCACGGCGGAGTTGTAGCCGCGCCTGTTCAGAAAGAGAATGGTTTGCTCGCCACGCTCAAGATTGGCGGCGATCTCGCGCTTCAGATCCGCGCCTATCATTCTGTCGGGCGCCAGTGTATCGTCTTCTCTCAGATCGGAAAACGACACCTCCGGCAGCACCGCGTTGCCGTAACGTTCGCTGAGCCTGATCAGCGTATAGAAACCGTTCTCGGCACGGTGAAAAGATTCCACGGAAGGTGTGGCAGAACAAAGCAGCAAAAGCGAATCGTGAGTAGCGCAGCGGTATTTTGCGACTTCGATTGCGTTGTACCGGGGGCTCATTTCCGAACGGTAGGTGTGCTCCTGTTCTTCGTCAACTGCGATCACACCTATATTGCTGCATGGTGCGAACACGGCACTGCGGGTTCCGACTACGATATTCGCCCTGCCTTCGGCTATCCGCCGGTATGCATCGAGCCTCTCGCCCACCGAAAGCGCGGAATGTATGACAGCAACATTGTCGCCGAAGTGCGATAAAAATATCCCCGCTGTCTGCGCGGCAAGCCCTATTTCGGGCACGAGTACTATCGCCTGCCGTCCGCTGTCGAGCGCTTTTTTTACGGCGGCAAGCACGACCTTCGTTTTACCGCTCCCGGTAACGCCGTACAGCAACGCCGCTTTAGGCTTCTTACTGTCCATAAGCGCCGACACTTCGTCAAAAGCTTTTTGTTGCTCATGCGAGAGGGTAGGCATCGGGAGCCGTTCCGTACCTGCGATATATGATGTGCGCTCGGCACGCCTGCTGTAAAATTCGATCACGCCGTGTTTTTCGAGCGTTTTGAGGACCGAAGGACCGCACGCGGCATAGTCCGAAAGCTCAGAGGCACCTACGATGGGGTTCTGCAACAGCAGCTCTATCACACGACCTGCCTTTTCGCTCGGCGGTTTCAACTCGCCGGTAAGGTACATTTCGGCGTTTTCGGCAGATATCGACAGCCTCACATATTTTTCGTTCTTTTCGTTTATACGTCTGGCAAGCTCAAAGCTGCGCGATATCAGACCGTGTTCGCCCAACTGGCGCAGCAGCTTATTGACGTCCTCGAACGGAAGCTGTGTTACCCTGCATCTGCCCTTGGCGGAAATAAACCTGTAAAGCTCCTCGCATTGCGCGGAGATGCTTTTGAAGGCGTCAAGGTCATCGGTCGATACGGCATCGACATATTCGTCCGCCTTTATATTGAAGCCGGGAGGTATGACGGTTTTCAGGACGCTGCCGAAGGTACACAAGCACCGCTCGGCGACAAATCCGCACAGCCCCAAAAGCTCTTCCGTGAGTCTGACCGGGTAGTCAAGAACGCGCGAGATACATTTCGGCGTGACATTTTCCGGTGTTTCACACTCCCCGAGGACGACGGCAGCATAAGGTCTGTCGGTCCTTCCGAAGGGCACTTCGACCAACGAACCGCGAAGGATGTTTTCCGGTGCGAAATATGTGTAATCTTTATCCAACGCATGAGGCACGTCGATCAGCCTGACCGCTACGGTCGCCATGCAGCTGTTCACACTTCGATCTTGTATCTGCCGTCATAGAGCCGTTCTACGGCTATCGAAACCGCCTTCTCCCCGATGTCGGAGGAAACAATGTCATTTTTGCCGTCTTTAGTGCCCTCGGACTTCTCAATGGCGGCATTGTGAGCATCGACTTCTATCTGCGTGATATGTCTTGCCGCTTTAGCGGTAGCCATAACGAGCATGTAGCGGTTCACTTTTTCGTTGGTGAGATCCTGTACTGAAGGATAAAGCATTTTCATTACCTTTCTTTGTATCGTATATCGTTTACTGATAAATATGTTTGATGGCTGAAAAAATGTCACGACTGTCGATCACAGGTAGAAGCTGCGACGGATATCCTTGTTCGTGGTTTTCAGCGCGTTTGCCCTGACTATATACGTCAGATCCAACGCGGCTTCATATTCCATACCGTCATAGTTTGTTATGATGTAGTCATACTTTGAGGAAGCTTCAATTTCGTCCTTTGCACGTTCGAGCCGCTTCATTATGACCTCAGGCGATTCGGTGCCGCGACCTTTGAGTCGTGATTCGAGGGTTTTGAAATCCGGCGGAGTTATGAAAACAAGAACGGCGGAAGGATCCGCTTTTCTGACTTGCATAGCGCCTTCGACTTCTATGTCGAGCACTACGTTTATCCCGTTTTCCGTTTTTGCTTTTACACATTCGCGTGGGGTGCCGTAATAATTCCCGACATATTCGGTATATTCAAGCATCCGCCTTTCGGCAATGCG
>URSI01000040.1 GCA_900550505.1 uncultured Eubacteriales bacterium | reverse complement strand
ATGCGGTTCAAATATCTCAAGCGTTATATGACAGATGAAATGATCATAAATTGCAGCAAGTGGTTCCACAAGTACAATATACCGCAGCTGACGTATAACATTATAGGATTGCCGCACGAAGACATACACAAGGCGCTCAAAACCATCAAGCTGAACGCGCGCATAAAGAGCGACAGGACTATTCCGAATATTTTTTATCCTTATCCGGGCACGCAGCTTTACGAAACGGCAAAGGAGGCGGGCTTTCTGCCCGATGTCATCTCTCCGGACTGCCGGGTGCCTTTGGTGCAGCCGCAGTTTCCGGAGCATGAGGTGCTGTTCATAGAGGCGTATTTCATGCATTTTGTCAAGCGTTATCGCTGGGCGTTTGCCATGCCGGCTCCTCTCGGCAGGATCTATGAGCGCTGGTTGGATTTTCGTGTCACGTCACGTTTCGTTCCGCACAAGTTTTATGTGTGGCTGCATGACATATATAAGTATCTGAGAAATAAGCTGAAGGATTTTCTGGTGGATCATCTGCCGCGCGTGTATATAAAACTCCGCAGGATCAAGCATGGAATAAAGGACTGATATGGCGGAAAAAGGGAAGCTGTACGTTGTAGCGACGCCGATAGGTAATATGGAGGATCTCTCGCCGCGTGCGCTGAGAGTATTGGCGGAGGCTGATTTTGTGCTTTGCGAGGATACGCGCGTTACGGGGCGTCTGTTGTCGGTATGCGGGCAGAAGAAGCCGCTTTTAAGTTATCATGAGCACAATAAGCTGCAAAGAGGCGAGGACGTCATAGCAAGGCTCATGTCGGGAGAGAGCGCTGCTGTCGTTACGGATGCCGGCACTCCCTGTGTGAGCGATCCGGGTATGGAGCTTGTGGCAGCAGCTCACGAAAGCGGCATAGAGGTGGTAGCAGTGCCGGGACCGTGCGCTGCCGCAGCGGCGGTAAGCGTGTCGGGCATAGACTGCAGAAGGTTCGTGTTTGAGGGCTTTCTGGAAAAGGATAACGCATCGCGCAGGGAGCGCCTGACGGTGCTTGCGCAGGAGACACGTCCGATAGTTTTCTATGTTTCTGTGCACGAATATTCGCGGGTCGTAGGTGAGCTGCTTGAGAATTTCGGTGACCGCCGGGTCGCGGTTTGCCGTGAACTGACAAAGCTCAATGAGCAGACGCTGAGCACCACGCTGGCACGGCTGACCGATATCGGAGTAACAGAAAAAGGTGAATTCGTGCTCGTGGTTGCCGGTGCCGATCCGGATGCCGAGGGCTTTTGGAGCGAGATGAGCATACAGGAGCACGTGGCTTGGTATGTCGCGCAGGGCAAGACCGGTATGGAGGCGATGAAGCTCGTCGCCGCTGAACGGAGGATGCCGAAAAGCGCGGTTTATCGTGAAATAAACGGAAAAAAACAAACAGAAACCGAGGAAATATCTTGAAATATCTCGTACTTGTAGGTGACGGTATGGGCGACAGACCGGTGCCGGAGCTGGGAAACCGGACTCCGCTGGAGGCCGCCGTAAAACCGAATATGGACTATATAGCACGCCGCGGCATCTGCGGTACGGCTTTGCCGACGCCGCCTTCCATGGTGCCGGAGAGCGATACCGCAAATCTTGCGCTCCTGGGATACGACCCTGAGGTTTATTCGAAGGGACGCTCGCCGCTCGAGGCTCTCAGTATGGGGGTGGAACTGAAGGACGATGACACGGCTATACGCTGTAACCTTGTTACATTGTCCGAAGACGAAGGGGTTCCGTATGAGAGGCAGAGGATGCTCGATCATTCGGCGGGAGAACTGGATACGGAAACCGCGCGGCAGCTGATCGCAGCGGTCGACAAGGCGATGGGGATCGATAACGTACGCCGGTTTCACTGCGGCATGAGTTATCGTCACTGCCTTGTCTGGAATAACTGTCCTCAGCTTTGCGATTTTACCCGTCCGCACGATATAATCGGAAGAGAGATAGGCGAGTATCTGCCGGCGTCTCCCGTTTTCAGAGAGCTGACTGAGCGTAGCTATGAGCTGCTGAAGTCGCACCCGCTCAACCTTCGCCGGAAGTCCGAAGGGAAAAACCCCGCGAATTCCATATGGCTTTGGTCGCCCGGGGTAAAGCCGGCTCTGCCGCTGTTCGGTGAGAAAACAGGACTGACGGGTGCTGTTGTAGCGGCCGTTGATCTCATAAAAGGCATAGCCGTTGCCGCTGGGCTGGATACGATAAAGGTAGAAGGCGCCGACGGTACGGCAAATACAAATTACATGGGCAAGGCGCTTGCCGGCGCCGCTGCACTTGAAGATCACGACTTCGTTTACATCCATGTGGAGGCACCGGACGAATGCGGTCATCGCGGCGAGGCGGAAAACAAGACAAAGGCTATCGAAAGCATAGACGCTATGCTGGGGCTGCTGCTTGGGGAGATAAAAAGGAAAGGCTATGACTGCCGGATAATGCTGTGTTGCGATCATCCGACACCGATAGAGCTTCGCACGCATTCGCACGAGCCGATCCCGTTTGTGATCTATGACACTTCAAAGGATCAAAAGTCTCAAGCTTTGAGATATACCGAAAAAGAAGCCGGGAAGGGCGTGTATCTGCCGAAGGGGAGCGAGCTGCTTGAGCTGCTGCTCGAACGCTGAGCCCCGACGAACGGTCGTCATTTCTACAGGAGAGTCAATATGTACGATGTGTGCATTATCGGCAGAGGTCCTGCCGGCGTCAGCGCCGCTATTTATCTTGCACGGGCGGGCAAGCAAACCGTAGTCGTATCAAAGGACGGCGGAGCGCTTGAAAAGGCTGATGTTATAGAAAATTACTATGGGTTTTCAACGCCGGTAAAAGCGTCCGAGCTTGCAGCAGCCGGTGTTGCACAGGCAAAGGCTCTTGGCGCATCTTTTGTCGACGACGAGGTCGTGGCGCTTGAATTTGCGTCAAACGGCTATAATACGGTGTGCCGCGACGGAGTGATAGAAGCGCGTGCGGTCATCATTTGCTGCGGAGCCAAACGCGAGACTTTGCGGGTGAAGGGGCTCGACAGATTTGAGGGCGCCGGCGTCAGCTATTGTGTCACTTGCGACGGCAGGTTTTACCGCGGCAGGCGCGTCGGGCTTGTCGGCGGCGGTGAATATATGCTGCATGAGCTGACGGAACTCAGAGCATTCACGGATGATATCACGGTATTTACCGAAGGCTCTGACGTGGCTTGCGACGCCGAGACGGTCAAAGACCGCATTACCGCCGCGGAAGGAACGGAAAAACTCGAAGCGGTGGTCGCGGGGGGTAAGCGTTATCCGCTTGACGGACTGTTTTTGGCTATCGGTACTGCGGGGGCTGCGGATTTTGCAAGGACGCTCGGGGTGATCACCGAGGGTGATACAATCGTCACAGACGGATGTGCTACGAATTTGCCGGGGCTGTTCGCTGCCGGCGACTGCACACGCGGGCTTAAGCAGATAGCAAAGGCCGTTTCGGACGGCGCGAATGCAGCGATGGCGGCGATCGCTTATCTGCGCGGTAATTAAACGGTGGCGACTGTAAATTCGCTCGGCGAAAGGCTGGGATGCGTCTATTCGCTCGTGCCGCGGGGGAGCCGGTTTCTCGATATAGGTACCGATCACGGGCTTTTGCCGGTCAGATTGATTTGCGACGGTATCGTTGCCGGTGCTGCGGCGGCGGATATAAACGAAAAGCCGCTGTGCAGTGCGCGCAGGACGGCGATGCGTGCCGGCGTGGATATGGCATTTTTTCTGGCGGACGGCTTTGACGGCGTTGATTATGATTATAACGTGGCTGCCATATGCGGTATGGGCGGTCATTTGATAGTGGATATACTTTCTCGCGCCTCGGTGCAACCGGGCACACGGCTCATCATACAGCCGATGCGCGATGCACCGTTGGTTCGCGCTTATTTGTGGGATAACGGCTTCACCATAGAGCTTGAACGGTATGTTGTGGAATCAAACAGACCGTACCTCGTGCTTTCCTGCGTAAAGACGGGGGAAAGAACGCTTCATGATGCGACGGACGAATATCTCGGGCTGTCCGACGATATGTCGTGCGGGCGCAGGGAATATGAGCTGAAGCTGCTGCGCTCGCTTCGCAAGCGGCGGCGCGACGATTCGGGCGTTGTCTCGCGCGTGATACGCGTATTGGAGGAACGATATGGCGTTTGACAGTGGGTTTTGTACGGCAGTTGCGTGGGAATTGAGCAGGACGGCGGTCGGTAAGGTGACAAAGGTCACAATGCCGGCTGCCGACCGTATTGTGCTTTCGATGTATCTGCCGGGACGCGACAGGAGCGAGAGCGACCTTATTGTTTGCGCTTCACCGTCTTCGCCGATGGTTATGCTCGGACATGACGGAGGCGAGAATCCGCCGACGCCGTCGGGGTTTTGTATGTTGCTGCGCAAGCACCTGACATCCGCTCGCCTCACGGGAGCGCGCTGCCCGGATTTTGAGAGAGTCATAATGCTGGATTTTGAGAGAAATAACGAGCTCGGATACGGTGAGCAGCGTACGCTTTGCGCTGAGCTGATGGGCAAATATTCGAATGTCTTCCTGCTCTCGGGAGACGGACGCATACTGGGCGCTCTCAGAAGCGGCGACATAACGAACGGGAAGCGTCTTACGGTCACGGGAGCGCCGTATGAGCGTCCGCCGGTACAGGACAAGCTCTGCGCGCTTGACGTGACGTACGATCAATTTGAAGCGCTTGCAGATGCGGCGGGTGACAGAGCAGCAGATGAATTTCTTATAGGTGCATTTTCGGGATTGGCGCCGTTGACGGCTCGCGAAATGGCGTATAATGCTTCCGGAAGTACGGACACGCCCGTTAGTGCGTGTAAAACCCGGCTGCGCGAAGCCTTTTTTGATATCCTCAGCCGCGTAAGGAATGAGACGTTCGAGCCGTATTATGCGCAGACCGGGCAGGGCAGAGAGTTCGCATATTACCCCATACGTCAGTACGGAACACGGTCGGAAAAGGTCGGCTCGTTTTCGGAACTGCAAAAGACGGTGATTGCGGAGCGTACGACATCACTTGCGCTCGCAGATAAAAAACGCGAGCTTATCCGTGCGGTCAATTCAGCCTTGACCCATACAAGACGCAAGGCGGCCATGCAGACGGCAGATCTTGAGTCGTGTGCAGATAAAGAAAGCTTGAGGTCAAAGGGCGAGCTTATACTGAGCAATATATCCGTCCTCCGTCAGGGGATGCGGGAAGCAGAATTATACGACTACACGCTTGAGAAAAACGTCAGAGTTGCACTTGACGAACGGCTGACGCCTGCTCTGAACGCTCAGCGGTATTTCAGGCGCTACAAAAAGGCAGTGAGCACGGAGAAAAATGTGACGTTGCAGCTTGCCCGCACGCACGCGGAGCTTGAGTATCTTGAGAGCGTCGATGATCTGCTGAAACGCGCCTCAACGGATCGTGAAATTGAGGAGCTGCGTGAGGAATTTGCCGCTGCGGGCTACTCACGTTCGCGCGAACGTACGCGAGTGAACCGGACCCGCACGCGCAGCGAGCCGTTCGTTTATACGACGGGAGGCGGGTTTACCGTAAAGGTCGGCAGAAATAACATACAGAACGATGAACTTACGTTTTCGGCGGCAAAGACGGATTATTGGTTCCACGTCAAGGATGTTCCGGGGTCTCATGTCATATTGTTCGCAGAGGGCAGAGAGCCGTCTGACGACGACCTGACAGAAGCCGCAGCTATCGCCGCACGACATTCTTCGGCGGCGGATTCGCCGTCGGTCGCCGTTGACTATACACTGCGCAAATATGTCAGAAAGCCGCCGGGCGCAAAACCCGGATATGTGACATATGAGCACTTCAAAACGGCATTTATACGTCAGGAGAACAAAAAATGAAGTACGGTACGGTCGTCTGGGACTTCAACGGCACGCTGCTTGACGATGTCGAAGTCGGCATCCGGAGCGTAAATAAGCTGCTTTCGGATCGCGGATTGCCTGTAATAGAAAGCAGGGACCGGTATTTTGACGTTTTCGGGTTCCCGATAAGGGAGTACTATGAACGGCTCGGGTTTGATTTTCAGAGCGAATCATACGACGAGCTTGCGGTGCAATGGGTAGAGCAATACAATCACAACGTGGTGAGCGCGCCGCTCTGTCATGGTGTCAGAGAAACTTTGGATATGTTGCGCGAAGCTGACGTGCGGCAGTATGTGCTTTCGATGACGGAGTCGTCGATGCTGCGAATGCAATTAAGGCAGTTGGGCGTGGAGGGATATTTCAGCGACGTGGTTGGGCTTGAAGACTATCTTGCCGAAAGCAAGCTTGCGATCGCGTCTGCGTTTGCACGGCGAGAGGATCTCTCGGATGCCGTGCTGATAGGTGATACCGTCCATGATTTTGAAGCATCGGTTGCGATGGGTACAGATTGTATACTTGTTGCGTCAGGTCATCAACGGCGGGAACAGCTGGAAAGGTGCGGATGTCCGGTCGTCGGGACCGTTTTGGAGATCGATTGGGGGATTTGATGTTGAAAAACCGTCAGGATTTCGCCAAAGCATTTGATATCTATGCCGTAGTTCTCGGCGTGCTTTCCATAGGATATTACCTGACGTGCGGGATCGTTGCAGGATTTTCCGTAAATGTTCTGTTTATCTGGCTCATCGGCGGTCTGATGCTTACGGTGTACGGCGTTGCCGCAATGATATTACGCAGAAACGGTGTTGCTGTCCGTATATTTCGCATTGCAACAGCCTGCCTTGTCGGTGCGGTACAGTTGGTGTTTTTGGTTGTGGGGGGCTTTGTTGTAAGTAAAATCGGCTCTAAAGCGCCGGAGGACGTAGATGCGCTCATCGTTCTCGGCGCCAAGGTAAATGGTACTGAGCCGTCATATGCTCTCGAGGAACGGATAGTAAGTGCCGCTGACTATCTCCTTGAAAAACCCGGTACTATATGTGTTGCAACGGGCGGGCACGGATCCGGCGAGATATCTGAGGCAGAGTGCATAGCCCGTGGGTTGGAACGAAGAGGCATAGACCGTTCACGTGTTATTATCGAAGACAAATCTACCGATACGGCACAAAATATCGGGTATGCTCTGTCATTGCTTTCGGAAAAATATGATGATGTAAAAACGATAGCCGTGGTAACGAATAATTTTCACGTGTGCCGTGCAATGCTCGTGACGGAAAAACTAAGCAAAGCCGTCGGGGAGTTCGGTATATACGGCGAGGCTGCGGACTATGATTCGATTCTGTTCTGGCATTATTTTATCAGAGAATGCTTCGGTGTAGTGTGTGAAAAGATACGCGGCACGGCTTAGCTCTATGCTACCGGAAAAAAGTAAAAAAAGTTGATTGCCGTACTTGACACCGGCTGTCGTTTCTGCTATAATCATCGTTGCGCGTTGAGGTGAAGGCTGTTGTGCTAGTGTGGCTCAGTGGTAGAGCAGTTGATTCGTAATCAACAGGTCGCCGGTTCAAGTCCGGCTACCAGCTCCAAGAAAATCCCGAATACGTCAGTGTTCGGGATTTTTACTTACTTTATAGTAAAAAAGCAAGGAATCCGATATGCTGAACCAATTTTCAAGAACCCAGCTTTTGCTTGGCAAGGACGCCATGGAAAAGCTTGCACATTCGCGCGTTGCCGTATTCGGCATAGGCGGCGTGGGCGGTTATACCGTCGAGGCGCTTGTCCGGAGCGGAGTCGGCGCGATTGATCTGATTGATGACGATAAAGTTTGTCTTACCAACATCAACCGTCAGATCTATGCTACGCGCAAGACCATCGGAAAATATAAAGTGGATGTTGCCGCTGAACGCATTGCTGAAATCAATCCGGAAGTTGCAGTGCGTACCTATAAGACTTTTTATACGCCCGAAACTGCCGGGCAGTTCGATTTCAGCGAATATGATTATGTTGTGGACGCGATCGATACCGTAACCGGAAAGATTGAGTTGGTTATGAACGCGCAAAAGGCCGGTGTGCCGATCATCTGCTCCATGGGGGCAGGAAACAAACTGAATCCGGCGGCATTTGAAGTGGCGGATATCTATAAGACATCTGTCTGTCCGCTTGCCAAGGTCATGCGGCATGAAATGAAAAAACGCGGAATCAAGCACTTAAAAGTGGTTTACTCCAAGGAAAAGCCCATCAAGCCGGAAGAGGACATGTCCATCAGCTGTAAAACAAACTGCGTTTGTCCGCCCGGAACGGCGCGCAAATGCACGGCAAGGCGGCAGGTTCCCGGCAGTACGGCGTTTGTACCGTCTGTGGTGGGGTTGATTATCGCCGGAGAGATTGTTACGGATTTAGTCGGAATCAAAGGGACAATGGCATAATTTTTTGGAAAGATAAACGCGGCTTCCCGTCTCAGAGAAGCCGCGTTACTTTTTGCGAAAAGTAACCAAAGAGGCACTTTGGGAGGGCTTTTCTTTTCCGGAAAAGCCTGGAAAGAGTGCTTTTCGTTTCGCGAAAAGCATTAGGGACGGTTTTAATGTTACTTTTTGCGGCGTGCCCCAAGCCCCCAAAAGTCCCCAAGGACGTTTTAACGTTACTTTTT
>URSI01000039.1 GCA_900550505.1 uncultured Eubacteriales bacterium | reverse complement strand
AATGAAGATATCGTTAAAGTCATTGTTTAATATCATCCTGCCCACGGCTGTCATCATAGTCATCGCACTGTTTCTGATGACACTGCATGCAAGGCGAATTTCGTCTTTTGAAGAGTTGATCCCCACGGACGGGGTCCTGGACATTTCCGGACTTGATTTTACTGACGAAGTGTACCTCATAAACGGTTCGTGGGATTTTTATCCCGGAGCGCTTTATTTCCACGAGGATTTCAACTCCGGACAAATGCCGGAAAAGGCAGGAAAAAACGAATGGCGCAGCGATATACCGTACGGCACATTCCGTCTTGTCGTGAAAGCGGAACCTTTCAGTCATTATTCACTGTGCGGTTTCTCGGTAGACTACGGTACAAGACTTTTTGTTGACGGGGTCGAGGTGTTTACTTCGGGTGTCGTTGCCGCCGGCTCCGAGACCGCAGTGCCCAAGATCAGCTACATGACATATCCGCTGTATGTCGGCGAGACCGGAGAGGCGGAAATAATCTGCCAGTATTCCAATTTCGTACACAACGAGGGCGGCTCCATAAAGCCAACATACATATCCACCCCGCAAAACATAGAGGAATACAAGGCGGGAACAGTACTGGTGTCTCTGACCATCAGCGGCGCGATGCTGATACTTTCCATGTACTTTCTGCTGTGTGCAGTGATACAGCGTCAATCTACATATGCTCATCTGTCTTTTTGTTGCCTGTTGATGGCTTTGCGCGACCAGCTCTTTCTGAACGATTACCTTCTGCTTCCGGAAACTTCATGGTTTTTTACATATCGCTGCGCCCTCGCGGTAGTCGTTCTGCTGCCATCTGCGTTTCTCCTGATGCTCAGGAATATGTATCCCTTTGAAGCCAAACCAATAACTATCGGGTACGTTGCGGTAAACATGGCACTCGTGCTGCTCATATCGTTTCTAAATACAAAATCGCTCGTATCGGTAGTGGTCATCGGATATGTTATATCCATACCCTATGCGCTGTATGTCATCTATACCATAATAAAGCGTTTTGTTACAAAAGCAAGGTTCCGCCGTGCCGATCTTCTCACATTTACGGGTTTTGCGATCCTTATCGCGTCGCTCACGATAGAAGCCTTACTTTCAAGAAGCACACCGTTTATAACAAATTTCGGGCTCGTGCCCACCTGTATGCTCATATTTGTGCTTATCACGGCAGTATCGATAAGCATCCGTATCCAGGAACAAAAGGCCGCGCTTGCGGAAAGCCGCAGCCGGGCGGAAATGCTCACACGTATGAACGATATGAATCTCGACTTTTTCCACAAGATCGCTCATGAGCTGAAAACTCCGCTCACGATAATTTCAGGGTATGCACAGCTTACGGCGCTGGAGATATCGGCCAACAAACTCAGCGACGAAACACTGGCAAACCTGAAAACGATACAGACCGAGGCCATGCGTCTTTCCGGCATGGTCACAAACCTTATGAGCTATTCCTGCGGTAAAAACGATTCGCCTATATTCTCGGCTGTGAATGTCAGCGATCTGCTCACAAGAGTCGGCGCGGTTTCTGTGCCGATGTGCCTTAAAAACAACAACCGCATCGTGGTTAAGGGCAAGGACTGTGACGACGTTTACGGCAACGAGGAAATGCTGCTTCAGGTATTCATAAATCTCGTGATAAACGCAAACAGACATACAAAAGACGGCACAATCAGCATAAGTGCCTCAGATACGGAAAGCAACGAGTATGTGGTTTTCCGCATAAAGGATACGGGTGACGGCATATCTGACGACATCCTTCCCAACATTTTCAAGAAAGGTCACAGCGGTGACGGCGGCAGCGGACTCGGCCTCGCGATTTGCCGCGAGGCGGTCGAACTGCACGGAGGCACCATAGAAGTCGAAAGCACGGGAGCAACGGGAACGACGTTCAAATTCACCGTATTGCGAAGGGAGCTTAAGGAATGAGCACGATCCTTCTTGTGGAAGACAATCCGCACATTATGAAAATCAATGCACAGATGCTTTCAGCACGCGGCTACGAGGTATACAAAGCGTTTTCCGCCTCCGAATGCAGGCAGATCATGGAATGGAATCACGTACAGCTGGTCGTTCTCGACATCATGCTGCCCGACGGAGACGGGCTCGAACTCTGCCGGGAACTGAAGAACAAATACCACGTGCCGATACTGTTTCTCAGCGCGCTGGGCGAAAACCAAGACGTAGTCGACGGTCTGCGCGCGGGCGGCGACGATTACCTTGCAAAGCCCTATGACCTTGAAGTATTGGCAGCACGGGTGGAAGCACGGCTGAGGCAGGAGAACGCGCGGAACAGATATGTCAGTTACGGTAATCTCAAGTTAGATACGCTTTCGGGGTGCGGATACCTCAATGACCGGGACCTTTTGCTGACACAAAAGGAATTTTCCGTACTGTTGCTGTTGACGCGCAATGCCGAAAACACCGTGAGCCGCCAGGAAGTGCTGCGCGAGATATGGAATTTTGAGACCGAGGATGGGAACAACGCCCTTTGGACACTGATCTCCAGGCTGCGCAAAAAGCTTGAAGCGGCCGGTGCGCGGCTTGAGATATCGTCGAAACGCGGCGACGGATACATGCTCGAGCTGCTGTAAAAGCGTCGGAAAAGCGAAGTAAAACTCACAATTTCGTAAGTTTCGCCTTTATCTGCGGAAAGCGTGGTAAGATGATATATGTGGGCGAGGCTGTCCGCAAATACCAAAGCAAGAAGCTCATCCAAAAGCCTGCACAGGCTGTGTGAAATGTCGGGCGCGATATATTTAGGAGGATCGGCGTGAACGAACGGAAAAATCCCATGAAAGTACCGCTTATACGTCCCTCTATGCCGTCGCTGGCGGAATATGTCGAGGAAATATCCGACATCTGGGACAGCCGTGTGCTGACAAACATGGCTCCGAAACACCAAAAGCTGGAGAACGAGCTGAAAAGCTATCTCGATGCGGTAAATATCCGGCTTTTTGTCAACGGGCACAGCGCGCTCGAGTACATACTTCAGGCGTTGGATCTGAAAGGCGAAGTGATAACGACGCCGTTCACCTTTGCCTCCACCGTACACGCGATATCACGCTGCGGTCTTCGCCCTGTTTTTTGTGACATACGCGAAGACGACATGACGCTCGATGCTTCCAAACTGGAAGCTCTCATCACCGAAAAAACATCCGCCATACTCCCCGTGCACGTGTATGGAATGGTGTGCGACACCGGGGCAACGGAACTCATAGCCGCAAAATACGGGCTGAAGGTCGTATACGACGCGGCACACGCATTCGGGGTAACGGTGAACGGCAGAGGCATAGCAAGTTTCGGCGACGCTTCGATATTCAGCTTTCACGCCACAAAAGTGTACCATTCCATAGAGGGCGGTGCGGTAGCCTTCCGTGACGAAGCCCTTGCAGACAGACTGACAGCCATGAAGGATTTCGGGATAACAGGCCCCGAAACAGTTGAGTTCATCGGCGGCAACGGAAAGCTCGACGAATTCCGGGCAGCCATGGGGCTGTGCAATCTCCGTCATGTCGACGAAGATATACGGCGCAGGAAAACAGCCTGCGGGATCTACGACGAATGCCTTTCGCACATCAAATCTATATATCGCCTGCCTTCTCAGCCCGGTGTCGAGCGGAATTATCCCTACTATCCCATATTTCTGCGGGACGGCAGACGAGCGCGGGATATGCTCCACAAAGAGCTTGCCGCCCGGGGAGTCGCCACAAGAAAGTATTTTTATCCGCTGTGCTGTGATTTTCCGTGCTACAAAGATAAGTATGCCGCTGCGGACGTGCCCGTCGCAAGACAGGCAGCCGACAGCGTGCTGTGTCTGCCTCTTTTCGGCGAAATAAAAGAAGAAGAGGTCAAATACGTCTGCGATACGATATCGCACCTGCTGTGACCATATGTGTCGGAGGTCTGTAAAAATATGAAAGGGATCATTCTTGCGGGCGGAAGGGGCACCAGATTGTACCCCAGCACAAAGGTCGTGTCAAAGCAGCTGCTCACGATTTATGACAAACCGCTGATATATTACCCGCTCTCCACACTGATGCTAGCGGGGATACGGGAAATACTCGTAATATCCACAGCCGACGATACGCCTAATTTCGCGCGACTGCTCGGAGACGGCTCGAGGCTGGGAATGGACATCCGGTACGCAGTCCAGCGGGAGCCGCGAGGACTGGCGGAAGCGTTCATCATAGGTGAAGACTTCATTGCCGGAGACAACGTGTGCCTGATCCTGGGCGACAACTTCTTCTACGGCACAAACATAACGCTGCTGCTCAACAGGGCGGCGAGCCGGACGCGCGGCGCCACTATATTCGGATATCCGGTGAAAAATCCCCAGGACTTCGGCGTGCTCGAGTTTGACGAAGAAGGCACCGTGCTCTCGATAGAGGAAAAGCCCGACGAGCCGCGTTCCAATTATGCGGTGCCGGGGCTGTATTTTTACGACGGGCGCGTCGTGGACATAGCGCGAAGCGTGAGGCCTTCCGCAAGAGGCGAGCTTGAGATAACTTCCGTAAACAATGCATATCTGGAAATGGGCGAGCTGCACGTCGAATTGTTCGGACGCGGTATAACGTGGCTGGATACCGGTTCCCCGACAGCGCTGCTTAGAGCCTCCACTTTTGTGGAGACCGTGCAGGTTAACACGGGATATTATGTGTCGTGCATAGAAGAGATCGCATGGAGACGGGGGTTCATAAGCAAAGAGCAGATGATAGAGCTTGGCAGAGAGATATGTATGACCGAGTACGGTCAATACCTCATGTCATACGAGGGAGAGTGCGCATATGTCTAAGCTTCTCGTTACCGGAGGTGCCGGATTCATCGGTTCGAATTTCATATACCATGAGCTGAAATTTCACCCGGGGGACGAGATAATCTGTCTTGACGACCTCACATACGCCGGCAACGCGGCGACTCTCGCTCCCGCACTCCGGAACCGTTCCGTATGTTTCGTGAAATGCGACATTGCGGACCGCGATGCAGTGTTTTCCGTTTTTGAGCACCACAGACCGGATATGGTCATAAATTTTGCGGCAGAGAGCCATGTCGACCGTTCCATACGCGATCCCGGGGTGTTTATCCGAACAAACGTCATAGGCACGCAGGTGCTGATGGACGCATGCCTTCATTACGGAGACGCAAGGTTTCATCAGGTGTCTACCGACGAGGTGTACGGTGACCTTCCGCTTGACCGAAAAGACATCCTCTTTACCGAGAAGACACCGCTGCACGCCTCGAGTCCGTACTCGGCGTCAAAGGCTTCCGCAGATCTACTCGTCGGCGCCTACCACCGCACATACGGGCTCAGAGCTACGATATCACGATGCTCCAACAATTACGGACCGTACCAATTCCCGGAAAAGCTGATACCGCTGATGATTGCAAGAGCCGTATCGAACAGGAGCCTGCCGGTGTACGGCAGAGGTGAAAACGTGCGGGACTGGATTTATGTGGAAGACCATTGCAGCGCCGTCGACACCGTCTTAAGAAACGGAAAGATCGGAGAGGTGTACAATATCGGCGGAAACAACGAGCGAAGCAATCTGGACGTGGTGAAAACAATATTGCACGAGCTCGGGCGACCGGAATCACTGATATCATTCGTGCAGGACCGCCCCGGGCACGATCTGCGCTATGCCATAGATCCCGGAAAAATCCGCTCCGAGCTGGGATGGAGCCCGGCGGTGGATTTTGATACCGGCATCAAAAAAACGGTACGATGGTATCTTGACCACGAAAGCTGGTGGCACGATATTCTCTCAGGCAAATACGCAGCCGAAAACGAAAAGTATTCACGGGCATCCGTGTAACCGCTGATCATCAAGAAAGGAACATATCTGAACCCATGGCAGTAACGACACAGACGGTCGCCGCAAGCACACCGGCATTGCAAACTCACGAACGGTACATGCTTGACGCGTCTTTATCCGGCGTGCATGTCAAGGACACTTTTTACACACGCCACGGCAAACGGATACTTGATATAGTGATCTCATCGATCGCTCTTGTTTTCGCGCTGCCGCTCATGGGGATCATATCGCTGATAACGCTCTTTGACGTCGGATGGCCCGTCATTTTCAGGCAGACGAGGATAGGCAGGGACTGCAAGCCCTTTACCATAATAAAATTCAAGAATATGACCGACGAACGTGACGAAAACGGAGAGCTGCTGCTGGCGGAATACCGGGTAACAAAAATCGGGAAGATCATCCGCAGGACGTCGCTCGACGAGCTGCCACAGCTGTTTCTGATACTGAAAGGCGACATGAGCCTGATCGGACCGCGGCCGCTGCTCCCGGAATACCTCTGCCGGTACGATGACAGACAGATCATGCGGCACGCCGTGAGACCGGGGCTGGAATGTCCTACATATCGCCCCATGGACCGTATGTGGACGTGGGAAGAACAATTTGAAAACGACGTCTGGTACGTGGAAAACTGCAGTCTGAAGGTGGATATCCACCTTTGTTTCCGCGTTATTGCAATGGTGTTTGACCGTAAGGGCAGCAAAGTCCGCGCCGCAGCGGACAGAGGCGCGTTCCGCGAAGACGTGTTCGGTGAGATAAGATGAACGGCGCAAAAAAACGGGTTCTGCTGCTCAATGCCGGCCACAACGACGAACGGCTTCTCAGGGCGCTGAAAAAACTCGGCTGTTATGTGATAACCACGGGCAACCGTCCGGAACTGCCCGGTCACCGGATGGCTGACGAATATATATACGGCGACTACACCGACAAAGACGCCATGCTCTCCCTGGCAAAAGAAAAACACGTGGACGCGGTATGTCCGTGCTGCAACGACTTCGGCGTGATAACGGCGGCGTATGTCTCGGAAAAGCTCGGATTTGCCGGGCAGGACGATTACGAGACCACGCTGACGATACACGATAAATCGCGTTTCAAGGAATTTGCTTACAAGCTCGGAGGCATCAGGACTCCCGTCGCCACGGCGTTTGATGACCTTGATACGGCTCTGAGGTGGGCTTCAAACGCCGACGGATTTCCGCTTATAGTAAAGCCGGTGGACCTCAGCGCAGGCAACGGGATACGTCGTGCTGATACTGTGCCGGAGCTGCGGCAATGCATATGTGAAGCGTTCGAACGTTCAAGGATAAAAAAGATCGTCGCGGAACCGTTTATTGAAGGGACACAGCACGGGTTTTGCACCTACCTCATATCCGGTAAGGTGGCGGGGGTATGCACCAACAACGAATATTCCGTCATCAACCCTTACCGTGTGGAGGTCGACACATTCCCGGCCGACGATGAAATGCTCTTGAGAGACGATCTCATTGGTCAGATAGAACGGATAGCCGGCGCATTGAAGCTTTCAGACGGTATATTTCACCTGCAATATATACTGAAAGACGGCAAAGCGCACATACTCGAATGCATGCGCAGGGTGCTGGGCAACCTTTACAGTATCCCCGCAGAGGGGCTGGGCGAGGGCTTCGACTGGGACTATTGGGAAGTGCGGGCAAAGTGCGGCTTCGGCACCGCGGACTTTCCGGAAAAGGTGGCTGAAAACGGCTTTTGGGCTTACCGTGCTCTTATCTCCGACAGGAACGGCGTATACGAAGGGCTCGAAGTACCCGACGAAATAAAAAAGCATGTATATTGCGAGCGAATGCTCAGTGCGCCCGGGCACATGATAACAAACCACGGTTCCGAGCCGCTCGGGTTCCTTTTCATGAGATTTGACACCGCAGCGGAAATGTACGATATCATGATACGCCGTTACGGCGATATAAGAATACATACGGTGACTTGAACAAAAACCCGAACAATACGACGTCGGATCATTTACGGAAGGAGACCGAGATATGCAGAATTTACCCCTGGTACTGAACAAAAGCACCGGCTCCGTCCGAATACCGGTGGGCAATATCGTCATAGGCGAGGACTTCCTGATCGCGGCGGGACCGTGTGCCGTCGAATCGGAAGAACAGATAATGCACGCCGCCTCAGAGATCAAAAGGGTCGGCGCAAATATGCTGCGCGGCGGTGCGTACAAGCCAAGGTCATCGCCTTACAGCTTTCAGGGGCTCGGCGCGGAAGGGCTGCGGTACCTGAGAGCCGCCGGAGCAGCCGTTGGTCTGCCCGTCATCACGGAAGTGATGGACCCTCGCGATGTCGAGACGGTGAGCGAATACGCAAATATGCTCCAGATAGGTTCGAGAAATATGCAGAACTTTTCGCTGCTCGTCGAGGTCGGCAGATCCGGGAAGCCGGTATTGCTCAAACGAGGGCTGTGCGCAACGATAGAAGAGTGGCTGGCGAGCGCGGAATACATAGTGAAAGAGGGCAATTCCAACGTGGTGCTGTGCGAACGGGGTATCAGGACCATAGAGACCTACACGCGGAACACACTCGACGTCAGTGCCATAGCGGTGGTAAAGCAGCTCACGAACCTGCCGGTGATAGCCGATCCTTCGCACGCTGCCGGAAGAACCGATATAATATCTCCCATCGCGCTCGGCTCGATAATGTCCGGCTGTGACGGTCTGATCATAGAGGTACACCCGTCGCCCCGGGACGCTCTGAGCGATCCGAACCAGCAGCTTTCACCGTATGAGTTCGAAAAACTGGTCGCAGATATACATGATACACTGACGGTAAGAGAAAAGATCAAAGAAAGACATTCAAGAGCCGAGAACCGGGCGCCTGACTGCTTTCAAAACATCGGAGTAAAAGCATGACAAAAACAATAACGATAGGCATGCTCGGTGCCGGGCGCGGCGCTCAGCTTCATATGGAGGGCTAC
>URSI01000038.1 GCA_900550505.1 uncultured Eubacteriales bacterium | reverse complement strand
AAAAAATGTCGTGAACAAATCGAGCATTATGAAGGGCAGTTAGAAGAAAAATTCAATTATGTTTTCAAAGCAAACAAGACCGTGTTAGATAGCATTTTGAAATATAATGAAAACAATCTTGGCATTAAGCAAACTGTTAAATACGGCAGTGTTTATGCGAATTATCGAAATAAAATTGCTCATGGTTCAGTAGAACCTCTATCGGATAAAGAGGTGGCTGTGTATCGGATTATACTACCGCTTATCTACATACTGATGTTATCCGAGATTGATCTATCCGACACAGAAAAGAAGAAAATGATTGGAAAATTATTTGGATAGAATAATGGCATTGTCTCAGCAAGCATCGTCTTTGTGTCCACACGACATTGTTAGGGCAAATCCCTAAAACCCTTTGAACGGAGAATTCTATGGATATTAATAAACTCAAAAAACAAATGATTCCGTATTGGCGTGACATTTATAATCTGCAGTACGGCAACATCTTCAAGCAACTATTTGTGCGTATCAAATACAGGATATTCGGAAACCGTTTCGGAACATCGGAGATTCCGGACAATATTCTTGAAGCCATCGCACGGACAATGCTACCTGATATCCGTGAATTCTTTCTTTCAAAAGAAGGGCAGGCAGAATTTGCGGCATGGAAAGCCGAACAAGAAAAGAAAAACAAAAAGTGATGTGAGGGGACAATATGGGATTGTTAGATTTAGCAAGCAGCGCTTCTGCGTGGAGAGGTTATGAATACTATAAGGACGGTAGTGTTCTGCTAAAAAAGAAAATCACCGACCACGAATATAGCGGTACCTTGCGTGGCAGCGGAAATAAGCATTATGATGTTTTTATTGATATCGAACATCCGAGAAAATCTCATTGCAATTGTCCTCATGCCAATGGCAAACGAATTATTTGCAAGCATCAGGTTGCACTGTATTTTTCTGTTTTCCCAAAAGAGGCGGATCAGTACTACAAAGAAGTTATTGAATATGAGGAGGAAGAAGAACGGCGGCAGGAAGAACTTGATAAAAAGGTTGTCGCTTATATTAACAGTCTTTCCAAAGAAGAATTACGGCAAACCTTGTATGAGGTTCTTTACGACGGTGCCGATTGGGTGTTTGAGAGATTTGTGAGAGAGCATATTGATTATTAATCGGGTAGGAGGCGGTGGCTAACCGCCGTCCTCCCACAACACCGTGCGTACTGCTCAGTACACGGCGTTTCGGTAAGTTGTTGCTTGTGACTTCTCTCTTGATGATTACTAAACATTCTTGACTTTTACTCTCAACTTCCAGTCTACCATCAGTCATTCAATCTCCGTAGAGCAACTGTTTTCAAACGCAATCTATCAACTTTGATTTCACACAATCCCTTACCGTCCACCCCTTTCCTCGGTGGTGGTTAGCCACTTCATCGGTACTATGGGTGAAGCTGACTTCTGTAAGTTCAACCGCTGCCTTTCGACACGGATTACTCCTGTCGGGAACTTTTTCTTTATCCCTCTTGTCGGGAGCATATCTTACAGACCTCCCCGGGTAAGAACGATAACCTTCCTTCCGTAACCGCCACATCTACTGCATTAGGTTCGGGTAGTATTGGACTTCTTCTTGTCTTGCAGAGTCGTCCGCCTATTACAGCCTTATATGTGATTTCTGTCCGTCGGTCCGGAATTTTGCCCATCGGGAACTTTTTTCATCCCTCAATCCGGCTTCCTTCAGATTTCACCTCACGGTGAGCACCCTTGCCTTCGGCTAATGCTTCCTACTACCAAGCGCATAGCGGACTTTCACCGCCAAGTTATCGCCCATGCCGGGCGCACAATGATTAAGGCGGGGGACAATATCATCCCTCGCCTTTTTGAGTATTATTGATATATTAGTTCTTTCAGTACGAATTCTCTTGCTCTGCTTCTGATACTGTTCATGTGGCGGATCCATTCCATTTGGTCAGCAGCTTTGAGTTGCTCGGTTACGCCCTCAATTTCAGCCGTCTGGTTGATAATAAGATTGAACATATCCTCAGCGTCTTTATCAATGCCCATAAGATAACCGTGCAATGTGCCTTTCAGCCGCATAGCGTTGATAACTGTTCTTTTGTTTCGGTAGAGATAGTCATAATGCAGTCTGCCCCAAGTACCGATGTTTTTAAGTTCTGTTTTCATAAAAATCAACCTCCGAAATTTAATTTTTGTGTTTTGCATTAAAGTTCGGATAGTCATAAAAAATGACAAATCCGAACCCTTCACCGATTGGTATTGGGTTCGGATTTGTACTGTTTGGTGCGGATGACAGGACTTGAACCTGCACGCAAAGCACCGGTTTCTAAGACCGGCTTGTCTACCAATTCCAACACATCCGCTTCTATTTTTTATTGTTTCTGATGTAACTGCGCATACGTCCGTAGGTAATCTTCTTCTCAATAAACACCGCAGCCGCGCCAAGTGCGATAACTCCGGCGATCACAAGCGATATCTTTTCCCACGTGGTCCAGCCTTGTGTGGTGCCGGGTGTCACATCATCCGCTGACGACGACTCAACAGAAGCCTCCCACTCCGGCTTCTGCTCTTTTGCATTGAAAACTGCGCTTACCCCCTCGATCGAGACCGTTATATCCACCGTACCGTCCGGCAATGACACATATTCTACCGTATACCCGTCAGTAAACCGTTTCTGTTCACCGTTTTCATAAAAAACCACAAGAACAACATTACCGGATACCTGTGACTGCCCCAACAGAAAAGAGTCGGATACCTCCACCTGTGCATGGGTCGCACGCGGCATTCTTACTGTGACAGTCTGCTCCGCACGCACACCGCGGCACTCAAACACCACGGTAGTCACGCCCGGTTCCGAAAAATCATATTTTATATCGACAGTGCCGTCCGCGCTGAAGCGATAACCGTCCCCATAGTCGAGCAATAATTCAAGTCCCGTGATATCGATCGGCTCGCCGGTATAATACTCCGTCTTCGTCATCGGAGATGCCACCACCAGCCCAAGCGGCTGTGACGGAAGCACCGTGACATCGTATTCAAAGCTGTAAGACCCGTACGCGATCTTCAATACCGCCGTTCCCGGTTCGTCCGTATCGCATACGACTTCAAATCCGTCCCTGACGGTTTCAATGTCTCCGTTATCGTAATACAAGCTGAGCACGGCACCGTCCGCATTTGCAATGTCGCCCTCAAAAAACACCGTGGTGCTTCCCTGCTGCGTCAACTTAACATCGGTCAGCACCCGTGCGTTGACCGTCACGCTCAGCCTGACAGTTTTGACGATATCGGTAGTGGTTTCAAATATTTCCGGTAAAGTAAACGTACCGATGACCTCGAATGTCTGAGATTTTATCTCATCCGGATCGTATGCCGAGATATCCCAACTGACGGGTAAACTCAGCTCCCCTATTGTTGTGTCTGCCGTCACGGTAGCAGGCAATCCGAGCGATTGAGCCGTTTTTTCCACACCATTGCGCAAAGCGGGGACAACGATCGTCTTTGTACCGTTGTAAATCGGCGCGGTCTCATACTCCTGTGTCGAATGACTGTACGCAAAAAACCGAGGATCCGGATCGAAATAAAGCTTTGTGACCGGAGCTACCCGGTACCTGACACCGTTTGTCACGGTATTGAGCGTACCGAATGCCGTGTCTATTATTACCCAGCGCCCATCTATGTATGCTTCATTCCAATACTGCGACACGGTATCATTATAGCTCACGTCGTCAAGCCAGTTACCAACATCGTTGACGACGCCTACTCCTCTCACATCCCTCACAGGTATGCCGAGCGAGCGCAGCAATTCCCCGGTAAGTGCCGCAAAGCCCGAACTGGTAGCTTCTTTTTTCTCAAGCACGTCGTCCGCCTGCTCCGTGTCGACGTTGGAATAAACATTATCGACATCAAGATATATATTCGCGGTCACCCAGCTGTATACCGCAAAGGCTTTCTCATAATCGCTTTCAATGCCGGACGTTATAGAAGCAGCAAGATTCCGGACGTTTTCTCCCGAAGCACAATATGCATAAAACCGCATGGCCTCATCAGACACGTCAGCCTCATCCGCAATTGCCGTATTCGACTCATACGTGGGCGAATCGACAAGCACAGCAGACCTGCCGGAAACTTTGTACTTCATGGTAACAGGCAACAACACCCGTGCGACCGCGGAGCCGTATGCGCTGTATGTCACCACAAAGCGGTACTCCCCGTCGGGAAGCTCCGGCAACGGCAATATCACGGTGCCGTCATCGTCCGCTTGTGCCATGGTTATATAAGGCCTCTTGACCTGATACACGATAAGCATAAAATCCGCCATCTTCTCAGTATCGGATATGCCGCTTATAGTAAGTGACATCCCGTTTATGCTCATCTCAAGTGTTTCAGCCGGATTATGGGTGAATTTCATCCGAATGATCGAAGCCGATGCTGACACAACCATCAGTGACAGCGCGACAAGAGCGATGAAAGTACGCTTCAGACATTTCATGCTCTCACCCCGCTCTCACGACTGCTGACATGATATCACATTATCATATATTTGTCAAGAAAAGTCGAAAAAGCAAATTGCCTGTGCTTTATCCTCTGATAGCGGTGCAACCGATCTGACAGCTTGTTACAGCGGAGTGTAGAAATTCTGAGTCCAATAGACTCTGTAATCCGAATTTTCGTTAAACGCGGCGCCGACGCCCACACACTCATAATCGCGCAGCAGGGTTTCACGGTGACCGGCAGAGTTCACCCACCCGTTATGCGAAAGTATGGCATCGTCTGTGCCCGCAGCGATATTTTCACCGCAGCGTCGCCAACTTATACCCACTGCAGTCATGCGTTCGGACATTGTCGTGCCGTCAAGCGAATCATGTGATACGTAATTGTTTTCTGCCATATCTTCACTGTGCAGCCGTGACGAAGTATCCGCCAGCGTGCTTCTGTCACACGGTTCAAGTCCGTAGCACACACGGAAGGCGTTGATCAGGTTGAATATCAAAGTACAGGATCCGCTGAGCTGCGCCTCGCCATATTCGCTTATCTCACGGTCGTGGAATCCACCGTAACTGTACGAAAGTGCCGACGCAGGTGTCGAAAGCATGACAGCATATACTTTAGATCCTGCGTTGCCGTCGACAAAATACGTTGTGATCAGATCCTTAGAGCGGTCAAACGTGCTTCGTATCCCTTTGACATACGAATTATTGTCCTGAGCGATCGGACATGTGTCGCCAAATCCGACGGAATTACATGAAAATTTCGTGTTCTGAGCGTAAACTGCGACCACCTGTCCGTTCAGCACACCTGCCATAAAGAAATCCTTATAATCACCGTTGGTATATACATACCACACAGGAGCAGTAGTGCCATCACAGATATCGTCCGGCTGTCCGAAAGCTGCCGTCAATTCCTCGACCTTCATTCCGGGCGTTGCAACTGCAGTTCCTGTATAGATTGCATCGGTATCGTCGAACTCAGGTTCACTTATTTCGGGCTCGCTGACGTCCGGCCTGCTCGTTTCCGGCTTGCTTTCCTCCGGCACACTGACAGCCGGTCTGCTCGACTCAGATTTGCTTTCCTCGGGTTCGCTGACGTCCGGCTTGCTCGTATCAGATTTGCTCTCCTCCGGTTCGCTGACAGCCGGCCTGCTTGTCTCAGACTTGCTCTCCTCTGGTATGCTGACAACCGGCTTGCTTACCTCAGACTTGCTCTCCTCCGGTACGCTGACACCGGAAAGATCACCAGTGCTTTCAAAGGTCTCGCTTCCGTTCCACGGCTCAGACACATCGGTTGCAGCACTGTTGTCCTGAACGCCGGATTCGGGTGCCTCGCTGATCTCACCAAGCGCAGATGAAAGATCGCTTGTCCCTGTGAGCTGCGACCCGCCGTCACCCGACAGGGTTTCATTTTCCTGCCGACACGAACACATAAAAAGCAATATCAGACAAAAAGTTGATATGAATATAAATTTTTTAGATTCTGAGAACATCATACACGCCTTCATATACAGGAAAGATGAGATAAATCACCGATAAAGTGACATTTAGGTACGGCAAATCCGCTTCCGTCATCGGAAAAAGTAAATTTGCTGACTGAGGTAGTGTAAAGAAACAGAGAACGCCAACCGTACTGCGGAGGTATCATAAACAGATGCGCTATCCAGGCAGCGCCGAACCCACCGTGACAAAAAGCCGCCGCCTTTATGCCGTCATCGCGGATGACACGATAGAATCCGCCCTGTCGTTCAAATCCGAGTGATGCGATAAATCTGTCGGAGCCGCGTATCATTGCATCAAAAAACCCGGCACGATCTTCACGTTCCGAGCCCGATGCGAAATCACAATATTCCTCGATGCCTTTCACCGCACTGAAACTATACCCTGTCCCGCTCGAACGGGCATCGTCAAAAGACAGCCTGC
Organism: uncultured Eubacteriales bacterium; assembly: GCA_900550505.1. Classification (GTDB taxonomy): domain Bacteria; phylum Bacillota; class Clostridia; order Oscillospirales; family CAG-382; genus UMGS1307. Next base: position 2,377 of record URSI01000038.1, on the reverse strand, counting down.
GCATGTATCTCATGTCTTCCGCCATCCAATTCTCCACCTGCGGTTCAATTCCAAGTGCGCGGCAAGTATACGCTGCCGTTTCCCTTGCGCGTCCGAGAGGAGATGTGAATATCAAATCGGGTGAAACCGACTTCATGCGAAGAGAGAGAAGTTCCGCCTCACGTCTGCCGAGTTCGGTCAGTGAATCAGTTGCGTAATCCGGATCGCCGTGTCGTATGATGTAAAGCTCCGTCATAATCCTGCCCCGCCGCCTTCTTTATCATGGCAAATCAATACCTTCACTGCCTCAACAGCCGCACGCACCGCAGAAGATGTATCCTCATCCGCCGTTTGTGTGTATCCGTCACTGTCAAGCTCCTGGTTCCAGACCACATGGAAAACAGCTCCGCAACGAACGCCGAGCGAAGCCGACACAACGAACTGCGTTGCAGACTCCATCTCGCTTGCCAGTACATTCAACCGTTTCCAGCTCTCCCACTTATCCATCAGCTCACGGGCAGTCGGCATCCGCTGCGGCGAATGCTGGCCGTAAAACGAATCCTTACTCTGCACAACCCCTATGTGGTAACGCAGCCCCAATGACACCGCAGCTTTTTCAAGAGCGCAGACCACGCCGTGATCCGCCACGGCCGGGAATTCGATCGGCGCATATTCCCTGCTTGTACCTTCCTGACGTACCGCACCTGTCGCTATAACACAATCCCCTGCCTTCACAGCCGTACTTATGCCGCCGCAGGTGCCTACCCTTATATAAGTATCTGCACCGCACTCCGTCAGCTCCTCTACCGCTATCGCAGAAGACGGACCTCCGATCCCGGTGGAACACACAGCCACCCGTTCACCGAGAAGCGTGCCGGAATAAACGGTATATTCGCGGTTTTGTGCGACCTTTCGTGCATCGTCAAACAGCGCGGCTATTGATTCGCATCTGCCCGGATCGCCCGGAAGTATCACATATCTGCCGACATCGCCACGCTCTATTTTAAGGTGATACGCCTTGCTCATTTTTGTTTCCTCCGAGTATCTGGGATATTTTCTGGGTAAGTATATCCAGCGCAACAATGTTCTTTCCGCCGACAACTATGATGTCGGCATACTTCCGGCTGGGCTCCACATACAGGTCATGCATGGGCTTCACCGTTGATAAATACTGCTCTGTCACCGAAGCGACGGTGCGTCCGCGCTTCTCAACGTCGCGCTTTACTCTGCGCAGGACACGCTCGTCGGCATCCGTATCGACAAATATCCTGATATCCGCCAATTCGCGTATTTCAGGCACAGCCAATACAAGTATCCCCTCCGCGATTATAACCGGCGCAGGTTCTACCCGCACCGTCTCGTCACTGCGCGTATGGTTCACATAGTCGTACACGGGGCTCCTTACAGGATGACCTTCGTTCAGCTGTCTCAGATGCTCCGCATACAGTTCGGTTTCAAATGCATCGGGGTGGTCGTAATTCAGCGCGGCACGTTCACTGTACGTAAGATCATCATGGCTTCTGTAATAGCTGTCATGACAGAGAACAGTCACACCGCCAGGATATTGCTCGGACAAACGCCTTGCCAGCGTCGTCTTGCCGCTGCCGGTGCCGCCGGCTATTGCTATTATCATTGATCTCACCTCTCAGCTTTCGATATCAGCTTTCAGCATCCCGAGCAGCGAGCTTGAGCCCAACCGACCGGCACCGAGCGCAAGAAAGAGCGCAGCGTCGTCCGGAGTGCATATGCCTCCCGCCGCCTTTACCTGTTTTCCGCGGCATTCCTTCACCAGCAGTGCCACATCGTCCGCAGTAGCACCCGACGCCGAAAACCCCGTAGAGGTCTTGATGAAGTCCGCACGCGACCCGGACACCAAATGCGCCGCCGCAAGCTTTTCTTCAAATGACAGCAAACACGTTTCCACTATGACCTTGAGCACCCTGCCTTCGCACTCACGGCGCACCGCCTCGATCTCGGCAGATACAGCGCCGATATCTCCCGACTTGAGCATATTCGTGTTGATAACCATGTCTATTTCGTCCGCACCGGCCTCTGCGGCAAGACGCGTTTCAAAACATTTTACACGGCCGTCGCAATATCCGTTGGGGAAACCCACCACCGTACACACGGTCAGCGAGCCGTCGAAAGCCCGTGCCACAGGCACGAAACAAGGCGGTACACAAACGCTTGCTGCGCCGTACCTCACCGCCTCTTCACAAAGTTTCTCTATATCGCCGACAGTGGCGGTGCGGGAAAGCAGCGTGTGGTCAAGATGCGATACGATGTTGGCAGCTGTGTACCCCATATACTTTTTCATTTTGTCATCCCCCGTCGGCACTTCTTATCAGCATCCGCTCAAGCACACCCGGTCAGGCACTCCCCGTCAAGCACACCCCAT
>URSI01000037.1 GCA_900550505.1 uncultured Eubacteriales bacterium | reverse complement strand
GGACTTTGAGCCGGACTGCTTGATTACCTCAAATGTGCTGCCTTCCACACGGTAGATCCACTGCGCCATTGTGTATCGTGTCAGGACAAAGATGACGACTGCGGTTGCCGCTATGAACAGCAGCTGAAAAAACCACTTATAGGCGGGACTGATCGCGGACAGTATGGCAAAGATCAGGGCGATGAGAATAAAAATTATTATTGTGGCTGTCGATTGCTTTTTGTTTTTTTCTGGTTTGCACATGAACATGAATGTCACCGTTCCAACTATGTGATTTTTTACCGAAAGGAAGTTAGCAGATGAACAAAAACGGATATGATGATGCCGTATCGGCCGTGCGCAGTAAACTCGCAGGGCTTTCCGACGGAGAACTGCGCACAGTCGTGGGTAAAATAGGCGGTTCACTGGACGCTGACCCGGCGAGACTTGCACGGCTTACATCCGATGTCGGAAGACTGAGAGCCATGATAGGCTCCATGTCGGATTCGCAGATGCGTGAATTGCTTGACAAGACCGATCGTGCTGCCGTCGACTCGGTCATGCGGCAACTGGGACTCTGAGATGGAGGATCTCGGTGCCGCACTCGGACGTATAATGTCCGACCCGGAGGCAATGGCACAGATAGCACAGCTGTCGAAGCGTTTCACCAATGAGGGGGCGACAGATGCTTCGTCGACCCGGTCGACCGATGATACCATACGCGAAAGCGATGTCCCGGTCACACGTATGGAGCGCCCCGAAACGGGCAGACCGGAAGCCGTACCGGCGGTTGCGCTGCCCGATTTGCAGCGTGGAGGCGGCAGCGAGGAGTTGCTTCGCGCTTTGCGTCCGTTTGTGAGTGAATCACGTCGCAAGAAAATAGACAGCATGATCGGCGTCATGAGCGCCGCAAAGCTACTCGGCTCAGTCCGCGGGAGGTGAGCCCTATGGTATACACGACAAAAAACGGCGCGTCGGCAACATCAGGCGGTTACAGGGCGGTCCCGATGTATGAAAGAGAAGAAGAGCCGTCAACTGCGTACCGTGTTGATGAAACATTTGCGTCCGCGTACGGAAGCGACCACGGCAACAAAGACACAAGTCATGACAGACGAGACCGTGATGAACGTAATGAGCGTGAGGAATACGGCGAAACCCGCGGCGAAATAGCCGCGTGCGGCCGTGAGAATCGCCATGACAGCGGTCTGCTGTCAGGGCTGTTCGGCTCTATTACCGACAGGCTGAGGAGCATAGGACTTGAGGATCTGCTCCTCATAGGCATTGCTCTTCTGCTGCTTCTGGACGGCAACGGCGACAACGATATACTGGTGCTCGTCGTGCTTGTATTGCTCCTGACGGATTGAAGATCAGGTGGGGAAGTTCAGTCTTTTTCTTCGCTTTGGGTTGTAGTGGCAAGAAATTCCGCAAACGACTCTATGACGCGTCGCTGTTTGGAGCCCAACGAGCGGTAGATTTCACAAAACCGGTTGTTTGTTTCGCTCCGAGTATGATGTGCCGACGGCGCGGTCTCCGTGCCTGAGCCCACGGCAAAAAAGTAATCCTCAAGAGTTACAGACTCGGAAGCGGCGGCTACCTTGCGGATAAGCTTCGGGCGGGGCGGGTTTTCCTGCTCGCCCTGCGCGAGCTTCAGCATCTGTACATAGCTTATGCCCGCGTCGAGTGAAAACTGACGCCAGCTTCTTGAACCTTTGCCCTTTTCAAGCAGCATGGCAAATATCCTTTTCGAAAATCTTGAAGACATTTTGACACCTCCGAATTCAGTTATGAGAGCCGTCTATCATTCCCCGTATGATATTGCGTATTTCCTCGTTGCTTTCCGTCGTCGCTATATAATATACATATCCGCTGTATGTTTCACACAGGGCGCCTTCGGCAGCCGCTACGAGCTCGGGTTTATATCCCTCATATTTCTTGCGTATCGCCTCAAGCCTTCTTGCACAGAATTCCTCAGCCTGATCGATGAGAGCTTGATCTGAGGATTTGAATATGCCGAACTCCGAGACTACCGGTTCGTCTGTGATGAAAACGGCGTATCCTTCATAGGCTGTAAGATCGGGCGATTCAAGAAGCGTGCCGTAATAGCTTGACGTCATGAATTCGTCCAGCTGCGTACCTTCGTTTGAATATACGTTATGCGAAGTTATGCCCGAAGCTTTCGTTTCGATCTGATATGCGCTGTCACATATCTCAACACAGCTTGCCGAAGAAGCGGATGTGCTCTGAGCGTCGGAAGAAGCCGAGATTTCATCCGTATCTCCGCTGCACGATGCGAACAGCATGACCGGCAGACAGAGCAGTAGGGCAAAAAGCTTTATATTGCGCATTATGTTTACCTCTCTTCCGTGAGGACACGGTATGCAGCTGCATACTGTGCCCGATGATTTTTTATCGTTGCGGCATGCGAATTTGTCTGTCTTGTATACGAAAAACCGTATTGCGCGCCTTATTGACGTCTTTTGCAGGCGTCTCCGTATTCCAGAGCTGCGCCTATCACCGTTGCAAACCGCGCATTGTGCGGTATGATGAAATCGACGTTGAACATGCCGCTCAGAGCGCTGAAAATACGTTTGCTTTGCGGCAGTACCGCAAGGTTGCCTGTGAGCACTATGGAGTTGATCCCCAGTCCGCGCGCTGCGAACACGGCTAACATCGCAATGGACTCATATACCATATTCAATATCCCAAGCGCTATGTCTGACGGTGAGGCAACGTCGCTGACTTTCCCGAAGTTTGCCGCCGTCGACTCAGGCGGCAGGGTGGGGATGATGTTTTTTCCTGTGATATCGCACAGGCGCAGATCCACGCGGCTGATATCTCCGTCGGATGCGAGTGCTACTATATCGTCTATCTGTGAAACCCCTATCATCTTCTTGGCTATGCCGATAACGGTACCGCCGCCGACGCCTGTGCCGCCGAGATATGTCCGCGACGAGCCGTCTGCATGGACGATCGCGGTGCCGGTGCCCATGCTGACTATCACGGCGTTGTCCAGACCGGAAAGATAAAGTCCGCCACGTCCCGTAGCGTCAAATTCGGAGACATGCGTGGTCGGTATCCCGTACACGGGTGCGTTCAAATATGCTGAGCCCACCCCGCACACCATCACGTGTGAGATCTCGTCAAGCTTTATATCATTTTGCGCGGTAAATTTACCGAATGCTCCGTAGAGCGAAGCCAGTGGGTCCGTCGCACGTACATACAGCGGCTGTATCAGCCTGCTGCCGGCGAACCCGACTATTTTTGTGGTGCTGCCGCCCACATCTATACCTATCACTATTGACATCTCTTTACCTTTCGTTGCGTCCTCCACGTGATTGAACGCGCATTTGCATTTGGCGTATAATATACCAACATAAGGATATTATACACGAAACGCCGCTGTTGTCAAGCGTTTGAACGATTTTGAAGCACGGACGGCGCAGATGCGGTGACTTGGGTTTTTGCTTTGCGGCACTTTTTGAAAGGTTGTGTCGGCTTATGCATACTTGTGGACGGGAACGGAAATTCTTTTGGAATTAAGTTCTTTTTTGTACTTGATTTGCTGCGGTACGTGTTGTATAATAATCTGAATTCTATGTTGATATGAGGAATGGGTATGACACGCAGACAGGCGCGAATTTTGGCGATGGAGCTGATCTTTGATTACGAGTTCAACCGCGAGAGCGACGTGCGGGACAGGATAAGGCTCGCTGAGGAAAACCGGGGTGTGGAAGCGGATGATTTTACCCGTTCGCTGTTTTTCGCAGCCGCGGAACATATCAAGGAGATTGACGACGTAATAGCTGCCTGCGCCGCCAACTGGAGTTTTACCCGCATAACGGTGCTTGCGAAATCGGTGATGAGAATATGTATTGCCGAGCTGCTTTACCTCGGCACGCCGGAGGAGATAGCGGTCAACGAAGCGCTGGAGATAATGAAAATGTATGACGACGATAAGGCGCGCGCGTTTGTCAACGGTGTGCTCGGCGGGGTGATATCGGTGCTTCACGGGCAGGGGCGGCTGGCGGCGTGTAACGACGATGCCGGTCGGGAAAAAACGTAATGAGTGAACGCGCGGCGATGACCGTATCGCAGCTCAACGGGTATATGAAAAAGTATATCGATGCATCGGAGCTCCTGCGTTCCGTGCGTGTGAGCGGCGAGATATCCAACCTTAAGCTGCACGGTAACGGTCACATATATTTTACTCTGAAAGATCAGGAATCACAGCTTTCCGCCGTTATGTTCCGGCGAGAAGCCTCAAAAATGATTTTCAGACCGGAAAACGGGCTCAGTGTGGTGTGCACCGGCAGAATCTCCGTGTATCCGGCTTCCGGTCAGTATCAGCTTTATACCGAGCTGATGGAATCGGCTGGCGTAGGCGAACTCTTTATAGCATACGAGCAGCTGAAAAGAAAGCTGGCGGCAGAGGGACTTTTTGACCAGTCGCGAAAGCGGAGGATCCCGCGCTGTCCTTTCAGGGTCGGGCTGATAACCTCGCCTACCGGTGCGGCGGTGCGCGACATGATAAGGATCGGTTCGCGCAGATTCCCGCCTGCTGAAATCGTGCTTTTTCCGTCGCTTGTGCAGGGCGCGGGTGCTCCCGCAGAGCTGATACGCGGGCTCAGATATTTTAACGAGACGCACGGCGCGGACGTCATAATCATCGGACGCGGCGGCGGGTCGGTGGAGGATCTCTGGGCGTTTAATGACGAATCACTGGCAAGGGCAGTGGCTTCTTCGGCTATACCGGTCGTATCAGCTGTGGGTCACGAGACTGATTTTACCATATGTGACCTTGCCGCCGATGTGCGCGCATCGACCCCCTCTGCGGCTGCCGAACTGTGTTTTCCGGACATGGAGGTGTTCCGTGCCCAGCTGGCTAATGTGGGACGCGCGCTCGAGCGGACCGTGCGGGCGGATATCGAGAAAAAGCGTGAAAGAGTTAAGGAATTATCATCGCGGAGGGCGATGACTTCTCCGATGACACTGCTCGACGATCATCGTGTGCGACTTATGCAGCTGTCGGACCGTACAGAGCGTGCCATAATGTCAAGGCTGCAGACCGAGCGGTTTTCGCTGTCTTCGGCGTCCGCCCGGCTCCAGCTGCTCGATCCGTTGGCGCCGCTTGCCCGCGGATATGCCATGATAACCAAAAACGGCAGACCGGTAGTCAGTGCCGGTGCGGTGGAGGTGGGCGACAGGCTTGCGGTAAAGCTCGGAGACGGGGAAATAAGTGTTACGGCGGACGAGGTGACGTATGGTGGAAAATGAGAAGAATATGGACGCTGTTGCCGAAATAAAGGCAAAGGTGGCAGGCATGGGATTTGAAGACGCAATGAAACGCCTTCAGGAAGTGCTGCGTGAGCTTGAGGAGCAGACGGCGCCCCTTGACGCGATGCTCGGCTTGTATGAGGAGGGTGCGGCGCTTGTGGAGCGCTGCAACAGGATATTGGACGACGCATCGAACCGGGTGTCGAGGATAGTTGAGAGGGACGGCTCGTTTACCGAAGAGCCGTTCGGTGACGGCGATGAATGAATTGCTTGAAAAATACCGTGATTCCATAGACAGGACGCTCGAAAGCGCATTGAAGGATTGCGAGCCGGAATGCCGCAGATTGGCGGACGCTATGCGGTACAGTACGTTTTCCGCGGGCAAAAGGATACGTCCCGCACTCGTTTGTGCGTTTTGTGAAGCGTGCGGGGGCGACTGGCATGACGCCCTTGACGCGGCTGCGGCAGTGGAGCTGATACATACGTTTTCGTTGATACACGATGACCTGCCATGCATGGATGACGACGATATGCGCCGCGGCAGACCGTCATGCCATGCGGCATTCGGTGAGGCTACGGCGTTGCTTGCCGGAGATGCGCTGATATTCAAAGCAATAAGCGTCGTTGCCGCTTCCAAACGCTTGGATGCCGCAAAGCGCTGTAAAGCGGCAGAGGTCATCTGTGCCGCTTCCGGTATCGACGGCATGACAGGCGGTCAGCAGATAGACATGGAGGGCGGCAGTTCGCAGCTTTCCTATGATACCGTGGTCAAAATGTATAAAATGAAGACATGTGCTCTCATAGCGCTGTCATGTAAGCTGGGTGTGATCTGTGCCGGCGGTGACGAGCGCCTGATGGATCTGGCAGAAAAATACGGGACCGCGCTCGGACTTGCATTTCAGATCACCGATGACCTGCTTGAACCCGAAGGCGGTTCGGATGAGGATAAGTCCACATATCTGAGCCTGACCGGCAGAGAGCGCGCAAAAACGGACGCTGCAAAGTTCACAGACGAGGCGTGCGGAGCCGCGTCGGCGCTCGGTGAACGGGGTGACGCGCTTGTCGCGTTGTGCGGGGAACTGCTCGGGCGTGATCATTGACGGGAGCAATGAGCTCGTTCGTGTAAAAATCCTGCATAAAATCGCTGAAATTGCATAAACCACTTGTAAAATGGCGTATCGTGTGGTATCATAACGGTGTGTCCGGACGACGGACGCTGGTGGAATAAAAACGGAGTTGACGGAGTTGACGCCGGCACGCTTGCAGTGCGATGCCGCTGCGGCAGCTCCTGTTTGTCACAAAAATGGATTTACTTGATAACATCGGTCCGTCCCGTATCAAAGCTTTGAGTGCCGATGAGCTTCGTGAAGCGGCACGTGAGATCCGTTCCGAAATACTGAAAGCGGTTTCGTCAAACGGCGGTCATCTCGCTTCGAATCTGGGTGTGGTCGAGCTTACGCTTGCAATACATCGCGTCTTTGACCTTCCGCGTGATAAAGTCATATTTGATGTCGGGCATCAGGCGTATACGCATAAAATACTGACCGGCAGGCGCGCCGCGCTTTCTACCCTGAGAAAATACGGCGGGATAAGCGGTTTTGAAAAAATGTGCGAAAGCGAATACGACGCTTTCGGTACCGGACACAGCAGCACCTCTCTTTCCGCGGCTCTCGGGTATGCGGAGGCGGGGCGGCTGCGGGGAAGCGACGCTTATACGGTGGTGGTAGCCGGTGACGGCGCATTCACCGGCGGTATGCTGTATGAGGCAATGAACAACTGCAATTCGAAAGAACTGCGTCTAATAGTGATACTCAATGACAACGAGATGTCAATATCACCTAATGTCGGCGCGCTTTCACGCTATTTTGCGCGGGTGCGCGTCAGCTCGAGATACTTTAATTTCAAGCACGCGGTCAAACGGTTTTTCGGTTCGGTGCCGCTTGTGGGCGCTTCGCTGGTGCGTGCAGGACGGTATGTAAAGGAAATGCTGAAACGTCTTGTCACCAGCGAAAATATCTTTGAGAGCCTGGGGCTTGAATATCTCGGACCGGTGGACGGAACGGACATACAGAGGCTTGAATCGGTGCTGAAGGAAGCGAAAACGCGTTCCGGTCCATGTCTGGTACATGTGCGTACCAAAAAGGGCAGCGGATACTCGTTCGCCGAGAGTCAGCCCGACCTGTATCATTCGGTCGGACCGTTTGACGTGGATAAGGTCGTGACGGTACAGAAAAACGGCGACAAATATTGCGAAAGGTTCGGCGCGATCATCGAAGATGCGGCAGCGCGTGACGAAAAGGTCATAGCCATCACGGCCGCCATGTGTTCCGGCACCGGACTTGACGATTTTGCCGGACGGTATCCGGACAGGTTTTTCGATGTGGGCATCGCGGAAGAGCACGCCGTGACATTTGCAGCAGGTCTCGCAGCTGCCGGGATGCGACCGGTGTTTGCGGTTTATTCTACTTTTTTGCAGCGTTCGTACGATCAGCTTATACACGATGTGGCATTGCAGCGTCTGCCGGTATTGCTTGCGGTCGACCATGCAGGACTGGTGCCGGGTGACGGGCCCACGCATCACGGGGTATTTGATGTTGCGTTTCTTGCGACCGTACCGGGAGCTCGCGTGTATTCGCCGGAGACGCTTGAGGACATGGATATTGCCTTTGCCATGGCATTTCGGGAAACGGGGCTCAGCGCGGTAAGATATCCGGGCGGGAAATGTAAGGAATATGAAAATTCATTCATTCGCACCGGTACGCTCAGCGTATGGGACGTAGGCGGTTTTGATGTGGCCATGGTTACATACGGGCGGATAACTGCGAACGCCGTGGCGGCTGCACGCAGGCTGAATGAACGCGGGATAGGTGTGAGGGTGATCAAGCTGCTCAGGGTCATGCCCCCGGATTATGACCGGCTTGCCACGCTTTTTGAGGGAACGTCCCTCGTTTATGTCCTCGAGGAAGGTATCCGTGCGGGCGGAGTGGGGGAACGCATTGCCGCGAGATTCGACGGTATACGCGTGAGAGCCATTGAAGATCGTTTCGTACCTCACGGCGACCTGGAGTCGCTTTACAGAGAGCTTGGTTTCCTGCCCGAACAGATAGAGGATGAGATAATAGGCGCGCTTGCCGAAAAGCTCGGAGGCGCCGTGACGTGAGACTGGACGAAGCGGTGCTTGGTCTGGGCGTTTGCCGTTCGCGTTCAAATGCCCGGAGACTGATCATAGAGGGCAGGGTGAAGGTCGGCGGCATAACGGTCACAAAGCCCGGCACGGAATACCGGGGCGGCGTGATAGATGTCCTGGCGGACAGATATGTTTCCCGGGCAGGGGAGAAACTTGAGACGGCGCTTGAGCGTTTCAAGATCGATCCGGCGGGAAAATATGTCGTGGATTTTGGAGCCTCTACGGGTGGATTTACCGATTGCCTGCTCGCACACGGTGCCGAATATGTGTGGGCGGTGGACGTCGGGACGGCACAGCTCGCCCCCAAGCTGCGTGACGACCCGCGTGTGAAGGTGCTTGAGAAGACCGACGGGAGAAACGTCACGCCCGTGCTTTTGGGACGTATTGCGGACATGGCGGTGATGGATGTGTCGTTTATTTCACAATCGCTGCTTTATCCCGCGGCAGCTTCCGTATTGCCTTGCGGAGGATGCCTGGTCACGCTCATAAAGCCTCAGTTTGA
>URSI01000036.1 GCA_900550505.1 uncultured Eubacteriales bacterium | reverse complement strand
ATATTGGAAATTGGAGTTTGAAATGAAAAAGTTCACGTTTTTTATTTTGGCAATGCTCCTTGCGTCCGTACTGCTCGTTTCCTGCGGTCCGGACAAGACGAGCGGGGACACGTCCTCACCGGATGTGTCCGGGTCGGTCGATGACGGTCTGTTTGAGGACCTCCGGAGTTGGGATGGCGGGGGACGTGATTTCGTTATACTCGTGCCCGGAAACGAGTACCCGGACCGCTACAAGTCGATAGAGGTCGGCGCCGAGGAACTCAATAACGAGATAATCAACGACGCCGTGTACGAAAGAAATCTTCTTGTCGAGACAAAAAAAATATAATATCGACATCAAAGCATATGCCACAGAGCAGGGTGAATACCTTACGGAAATGGTCCGTAATAACAACAACAACGGACTTCATTTGTATGACATAGTTACTCCCATGATGAACGAGGCCGTCGCGCTCGCTGCGGAGGATGCACTTTACGACCTGTATTCTTCGGAGATTTCCGCGGATCTTGATCTGACAAAACCGTGGTGGGATCAGAACGCGAATAAGGACCTTGCTATCGGGGGAAAACTCTTTTTCTCTACCGGTCACATCGCGATACTTGACAACTATTGCACCCAGTGCATAATTTTCAATAAAACCGTGGTGGCTGATCATGACCTCGAGAGTCCGTATGCGCTCGTCACGAGCGGAAGATGGACTTACGATGAGATGAACCGTCAGGCCTCGGCTGTCACGAGTGACACCGACGGGGTTAACGGTATGACAGCGGCCGATACTTACGGGCTGTGGCTCAATGTTTTCAGCGGACAGTCGCTTTTTGTCGGCTCCGGTCAACGTTTTGCAGACCTTGATGAAAACGGCACTCCCCGTATAGCCATAAATGACAGCGGGGCTGCTGCCGTCGTTGAGCAGCTTGCTGCACTCATAGGCGGTAACAAGGATGTGAATCTTATAGAGCGTATACCGTCGTCCATGTTCACAGGAACTCAGGATTGCTACAGCTATACGACTGAGGCATTTGCAAACGGACGCGCGCTCTTCAGACATATGTGTCTTGCCGACCTGAATGAGCTTGCCGATTATCAGTGCAGCTATGGTATACTGCCTATGCCGAAGGCCTCGGAGGAGCAGGGTAGCTATTATTGTCTCGTTTCCACACCGTATGTCACAGCATTCTCGATACCGACGGTTCATCCGGCGCCCGAAGAGGCTGCACTCGTGATGTCCGCTATGGCGGAGGCATCCACGGACACACTTGACTACGCATATTATGAGCAGGTGCTTAAGAACCGCCGTGTTGTGGACGACGAATCCAAAGAGATGCTTGATATAATATTCAACAACCGCGTATATGATCTCGGCGTTGTTTTCAACTGGGGCGGGATAAAGGACGTCATGACGCTCGGCAATGCAATAAGTGAAACGGGAACGAGTCAGTTTGCATCGTATTGGGACAGCATAGAGTCGTCAGTCACCGCTGCTATGAACCAGACAATTGACGCTTTTTCATAAAAACTGTGGAAAGCAAAAGGGCGCTCCGTGAGAGCGCTCTTTTGCTTTTTTTGCGGTTCGATCGTATCCGGGGAATTTTGTGTTCCGGGCACTCAAAAACATAAAATTTTGAAAAAAGCATTGATCTGCGGCGCTTGAGGTAATATTTTCCCCACGCTAAAAAATACTTGACAAAACTGCGCCGGGCTTGTATAATGTATACAACAATCTGTACCCTTGGGAGGAAATCATGAAAAAAACAATATGTCTGCTGCTTGCCGTCGTCTTGTTGTCGGCGCTCTTCGTTTCGTGTAAGAACGACGAGGAGAGCACCCCGGCCGTTTCAAATACCGTTTCGGGCGGTGGCGACAGCACGCTGTTTGAAGGTTTGCGCGCCTGGGACGGTGAAGGGGCTGAGTTTCTCTTCCTTGTTCCCGGCATGGAGTACACCAGATATCAGTCGCTCGAGATAGGTGCGGAGGAGCTCAACAACGAGATCATCAATGATGCCGTTTATGAGCGCAATGCACTTGTTGAAACTAAGTTCAACATAGACATCAAAGCATATGCCACCGAGTCCGGCGAGAGCATAAACACCATGATAACAACGAGCAATGATACCGGCACATACGCTTATGACGTGGTCACTCCTATGATGAATGAGATGGTCACGATGGCTGCCGACGGGTATTTCTACGATCTTTTGTCCGACGAGATCTCCGGCGACCTTGATCTGAGCAAGCCCTGGTGGGATCAGAAGGCGTGTACCGACCTCACGATAGGCGGCAGCCTTTATTTTACGACCGGTCACATAGCGATATTGGACAACGATTGCACACAGGTCATGATATTCAATAAGACGCTGGCGCAGGAGAACGATTTGGAAAGTCCGTATACACTCGTTACGGAGAAGCGTTGGACTTATGACAAGGTCAACGAAATGGCTGCTTCCGTGACAAGTGATTCTGACGGTGTCAACGGCATGACCGCAGCCGACACCTACGGCATATGGTTCAACGCCAACAGCGGTCAGGCTTTGTTCGTCGGATCCGGAAACCGTTTCATTTCTAAGGATGAGGACGATATGCCCCGCATAGCCGTCAACGACAGCGGTGCTGCTGCGGTCGTGGAAAAGATTGCCGCGCTTGTAGGCGGTAACAGCAATGTAAACATCATAGAGAACATACCCAGCTCGTTCTTTACCGGAACTCAGGATTGCTACAGCTATACAACTGAGGCTTTTGCGAACGGCAGGGCGCTTTTCAGAACGCTGTGCCTTGTTGACCTCCGCGAGCTTGCCGATTATCAGTGCAGCTATGGTATACTTCCTATACCGAAGGCTTCCGAGGATCAGGAGAATTATTACTGTCTGGTGTCTACGATATTGACCACCGGATTTGCCATACCCGCGACGAATCCCAACCCTGAGAATGCCGCGCTTGTTCTGGCGGCTATGGGCGAGGCTTCCACCGATACGTTGGATTACGCATACTATGAGCTCGTACTCAAGAACCGCCGCGTTGTGGACGACGAGTCCAAGGATATGCTCGACATCATATTTACCAACCGCGTGTATGATCTCGGCGTTGTTTTCAACTGGGGCAATATCAACCAGGTCATGGCGCTGGGCAATTCGATAACCACTTCAGGCACGAGCCAGTTCGCGTCGTACTGGGACAGCATTTCTTCTTCCGTTGAGGCTGCAATGAATCAGACGATAGAAGCTTTTTCATAAATTGAATCGTGTTTTACGGTGTTTCGCAGGGGCGCTTCGGCGCTCCTGCTTTCACTAACAAGCGGAAAACAGCGGAAATTTGTTGTGGCGTATTGCGTAAAAAGGATGCCGGATCCGGCGGGAGATTTGACTGTAATGTCGTAAAACCAAAAAAATATTGACATACCGCTGTTTGTGTGGTAAAATGCGGTAAAGTGTGAAAGGACGGTGAAATCGTCCCGATTTGACCTTACCGACGACCGACTCGAGGAACGAAGAGTCGTATGTCGTTGCAGGAAAAGACACAAAAATAAAGAAAAAGAGGAGAAGGAAAATGAAGAGAACAAGACTGACGCTCTTGTCACTCGTGCTTGTCGCGGCGATGCTCGTTTCGCTTTCCTCGTGTCGCGACCCGGGGACGGAGAGCAGCCAGCCGACCAGCGGCTCGGAGCAGGTGGATAACGGAACCTATACTTATACTGATGCCGTGGGTGTGATGGCGGCAAACTGGAACCCCCATACCTACAGGAACGCTGACGACAGGTATCCGGCAGACTATTTGCGTGTGGGTCTTTACGGCTTTGTCTTTAACGACGAGCTGCACCCGGTAGACGGGAGAGAGGCTTTTGAAGGCTATAAGATCATTCCGGAGATGGCGGCTTCCATGCCGGTGGACGTGACCGAGAAGGTCAAGGCTGAGCATCCGGAGTTCAATATCCCGGAATCGGCTACCAAGGGCTATGCCTATACCATAGACCTCAATCAGAACGCGGTTTGGGAAGACGGCACACCCATCAATGCGGATACCTATGTGTATTCGATGCAGAAGCTCCTTGATCCCGAATTGCTCAACTATCGCGCAAACGACTATTATGCGGGCAACTTCTGTGTTGCCGGCGCGGAGTTTTATGCCAATCAGGGCAGGGAAGTCACCGTGGCCGTTTCGGGCGTTATAAAGAACGAAGGACTCGACGGCACCATCGAGAGTTTCCTTGCGGCTCACGGTGACGAGGCTGCGTATATCAACTATAAGTACTCCTTCGGCGTGGGTTATGATTTTGATGCGTATCCGTGGGACGGCACGCTCAAAGAGGAGGCACTTACCTCCGACATAAGCGACGAGATCGTTGAGACTCCGCTCACACTCACCCAGATGTACGATTTTTACGTCAAGGCGGCCGTGGCTATCGTGGGCGTTGACGAGGCGACCGCGCAGGCGTGGTTCTTTGACGAGGTCTACTGCAAGTGGAGCTACCCGGACAACATCGACTTTTCAAAGGTAGGTCTTTACAAGTCGGGCGACTACCAGATCACGCTTGTGCTCGGCAAGTCGCTGGCCGGCTTTAACCTCCTTTATAACCTTACCAGCAACTGGATAGTACACAAAGATCTGTACGAAGCCAACCTTAAGCAGACCGACGGCGTTTGGACTTCCACCTATAATACCAGCGTCGAGTCTACGTTGAGCTATGGTCCTTACAAGCTCGTTTCCTATCAGAAGGATAAGGAGATGCGCTTTGAGAAGAACGACAAGTGGTACGGATATACCGACGGTCAGCACAAATATGTCAGCCCCATAGACGGCAAAACATATGATATGTACCAGACCACGGCGATAACGACTTCCGTCGTTGCGGAAGCCGAGACCCGTAAGATGATGTTCCTCAAGGGTGAGCTTATGACTTACGGCCTGCAGGCTGAGGATTTTGCCACTTACAGAGACAGTGATTCTGCTTATGTAACGCCCGCGGAGACGATATTCTTCTTCATCTTCAACGGATATCTTGAGAAGATAAACGAGCGTGAGGCGGCACAGGATTTCGACGCTACCAAGTACGATCTTCAGACTATGACGCTCACTTCGTTCAGAAAAGCCATTGCTGTCACATACGATAAAGAGCTGTTTGCAAGTACTATATCTCCGTCACGTTCCGGCGGCTACGGACTTATAGGCAATGCTTATCTGTATGACCCGGAGACCGGTGCGAGATATCGCGATACGGATCAGGCAAAACAGGTGCTTTGCGATTTCTACGGGATCGACGTAAGCAAATACAGCAGCCTCGACGAGGCCGTAGATGCAATTACCGGTTATGATCCGGAGCTTGCAAAGACACTTTTTGCGCAGGCATTTGAGGAGGCCAAAGCCGCGGGCTATATCACCGATTCCGATAACGACGGTAAATCCGATCAGACGCTGAGGATAGAGTACTGTTCTTCGGAGACCGACAAGTTTATCACGCAGACGCTTGCGTATCTCAACGAGAAGCTCGGAGAAGTGCTCGTCGGCACTCCGTTTGAGGGCAAGGTCGAATTTTATGAATCAGCTCCCTACGGGACTGAATGGGATTCTAAGATAAAATCAGGGCTTTCCGACACGGTGCTTGCCGGTTGGCAGGGCAGCGCCCTTGATCCGTTCGGTCTTACCGATCAGTACGTCAATCCTGCGTATCAGTACGATGCGGCGTGGTTTGACGCGACCTCAGTTGAATTGACGCTCGAGGTCAATGTCGCCGGCATAGACGCCGAAACTCCCGAAATGAAGACGCTGAAAATGAACCTGAAGCAGTGGTCTGATGCGCTCAACGGCGCTACCGTGACGATTGCTGCGGGCGAAAATGCAGGAAGCTACAATTTCGGCGACGGCATTGCCGATGTCGAAACGAGGCTCACCATACTGGCTGCTATAGAGGGCAAGGTGCTGCAGACTTATAACTACATCCCGATGCTTCAGGATGCGGGTATCTCGCTGCTCACCCACAAGGCATACTATGTGATCGATGATTACAATCCCGTTATGGGCCGCGGCGGAATCGCGTATCTCCGCTACAACTATAACGACGAGGCGTGGAGCGCTTATGTAGCGGAGCAGGGCGGACAGCTCAGCTATTGATACCGTAGAGATATATTCTGCAAATAATTCAGGGCACGCATATTACCGGGGCAGTGAGCTGTTCCGGTAATATGTCTCTGTAACGTTGTGCCCGCTCCCGCAGCATATATGCTGTGAGAGCGGCCAGAGCGTTAAAGAAAAGCGGCAAAACCTTTTTAATGTAACCGGACCTGACGGTCCGCGCGGCTTTTGCCGGGTTTTGAACGCGTATATCAAGACGTGGATCAGACGCGCCGGGGGCGCGGGACGGAGGAGAATAATGGCGAAATACGTTGCGCAGCGAGTGGCACTTATGCTGCTCACCTTGTTGATAATTTCATTCATCTGCTTTGTGCTTATCCGTATGCTCCCGCCGGCGGAGCTGCCGCTGAACGACATACATCGTCCGATCATCGAAGCAAGGCGTGAGGCGATGGGGTATAACAAGCCGTATCTCGTGCAGTACGGTATATTTTTGCGCAACATTTTTACGAAGTGGGACTGGGGCGTGAGCGATAAGCTTTATTTCGGGCAGGAGGTCGATGAGATCTTTGCCGAAAAGCTGCCGGCGACCGTGATAGTGAACCTTTATTCGATCATTATTGCCGTACCGCTGGGTGTGATGATCGGAATAATCGCTGCGCTTAAGAAAAATACGTGGGTGGATCATACGCTTTCAACGCTGACGATGGTGGTCATCTCGGTGCCGTCGTTCGTTTACGCGTTCATGATACAGTATCTGTTTGCGTTCAAGCTTGGGTGGCTGCCCTTTCAGATGAAAGCCGGGTATGATTACTTTACCTGGAGCATGTTCGTCAGTATGCTTCCCGCTGTGATGTCGCTGGCGTTTCCCGTTATTGCGGGTTTTACCCGCACTACGCGTGCCGAGCTGACCGAGGTGCTGACGAGCGAGTTCATGCTTCTGGCCCGGACAAAGGGGCTTACGAGGGCTCAGGCGACCGTGCGCCACGCTTTGAAAAACTGCATGGTGGTGGTGCTTCCGGCGATATTCGGCGAATTCATCGGTATAATGAGCGGCTCGCTGATCATTGAAAAAATATTTTCGGTACCGGGAGTCGGTCAGCTGTATATAAATTCGATAAACGGGCGCGACTATCCGATGTTTATGATGCTCACGATGTTTTATACCGCCATAGGACTGGCGGCGGGGATAGTGGTCGATATCAGCTACGGATTTATCGATCCCCGCATCAGAATGGGTTCGAGAAAGTGACTTGCCGCAAGGGCAGAAAGGAACGAGTATGAATACGGACAAGAATTATGAGCCCATTCCGAAGGAGCTTTTCGAATTTGCATACAGCGGGGAGACCTTGCATGACGAGAAGATGAAGACAAAGGCGCGCGGTTATTTTGCAGATGCCATGCTTCGGTTCAAGAAGAACAAGTCCTCGGTGGTAGCGGCATGGATAATACTGGGGTTGGTCGTGTTTGCCATAGTCGCGCCGTTGCTGACTCCTTACAACATCAGGACTGACAAGGACACCGTATACACAAAGACGGGACCTTATGTGAGATGGATTGCGGATCTGGATATCGGTATCTGGGACGGAGCGGTCATCCGTGAGAGCCAGAACGAGACGCAGATGAGAAAATGGGAGGCTATCGGTATCGAGACCGGCATGGAGCCTCTTATCAGGATAGTGGATGAGAAGGTCAACAAAAGAATAGACAAAGGCCAGGAGATAACCTACTCCACATACCGCATAGAAACCAACAAATACTATGAGACCGGGATCGTTTACCGTGTGCTTTCGGTCGCGGAGTTTGAAAAGATACAGCAGTGGCAGAACGAGACCGGGATACAGGTCATATATCCTTATGTCGTGCCGGAGGACATAAGCGGCATAAAAGACAACCCGAATATCTGGTATCAGGTGAAGGACTCCAGGGGGACGCCTGTGCTTGACGATAACGGCGATTTTATTCCCGCATACAGCACGAACAAGGCGATTGAGGGTGCCGAATATAACAGCATACGCGTGGACGGCGACGACGGCAGCTATATATACAGCGCACGGAAGTCCGGCGCTGTGCAGTGCCGTGTGTGCTACTATAACTATTATATATATCTGAACGGTCATGAACCGATGTATATTTTCGGAACAAACGAACTCGGGCAGGATCTTTTTACGGCGATAGGCATAGGAGCGCGTTTTTCCATCGTCTTTGCGATAGTGGTATCGGCTATAAATCTCACCATCGGCGCCATTTACGGTGCGATACAGGGGTATTACGGCGGATACGTCGATCTTACAATGTATTATATCAGCGATGTGCTAAGCGGCGTGCCGTTTATCGTGACCGTGACGCTTTTCCAGCTTTATCTGGCTGAGAAGGTCGGCGTGGCAGGGTCGTTCCTGTTTGCATTCGTGCTCACCGGTTGGCTCGGCATGGCAGCATTGACGAGAAAGCAGTTTTACCGGTTCAAGAGCCAGGAATTCGTGCTTGCCGCACGAACGCTCGGCGCTTCGGACTGGAGACTGATGTTCAAGCACATATTCCCGAACTCGCTCGGTACGATCATAACGAGCTGCGCACTGATAATCCCCGGTGTCATCGGCTCTGAGACCACGCTGACTTATCTCGGGATAATCAATCTTTCCGAGTTGGTCGGGACGAGTATCGGCGTGCTCATGGCTCAGGGACAGACGAGCATGACGACGGCTCCGCACGCCATGTTCTATCCGGCGCTGTTCCTCTCGCTCATGCTGATATGCTTTAATTTGTTCGGCAACGGGCTCAGAGACGCCTTCAATCCTTCGATGAGAGGAGCTGAGGACTGATATGGAGAAGAAGCTCAGAGTAAAAAACCTCACCGTATCGTTCAGGACCACCGGAGGGCTCG
>URSI01000035.1 GCA_900550505.1 uncultured Eubacteriales bacterium | reverse complement strand
TGCGGCGCAAAAAAGCCTGAGCAGCCCGGCACATGGAATTGTAAATGCGGTGCAGTCGCTTCAGGCAAATTCTGTCCGGAATGCGGCAGTCCCAAGCCGGATAACGGCGAGGGCTGGACCTGTTCATGCGGAGCGGTGAACAAGGGAAATTTCTGTCAGAATTGCGGCGCTAAGAGACCCGCGGGGGCACCGCTATATCAGTGTGATAAATGTGGATGGAAGCCCTCGGACCCGACGCATCCTCCGAAATTCTGCCCGGAATGCGGCGATGTGTTCGACGAGAACGACAAGAGGTAGATGTGAGGAGACTTTGTCCATGGCTCAATTACAGGAATATAAATGCCCCAGCTGCGGCGGAGCGATAAGTTTCGACGCCAAGTCACAGAACATGAAATGTCCGTATTGTGATACGGAATTTGACGTTGAAACACTTAAAGAATATGACGCGGCCTTATCCGGCGACACCGGTGACGATATGAAATGGGAAACCGGCACCGGCAACGAATGGAATGACTCCGAGTCAGACGGGTTGCGGGCATATGTCTGTAATTCCTGCGGCGGCGAGATAGTGTGCGACGAGAACACGGCTGCCACGTCTTGCCCGTTCTGCGGCAATCCCGTGGTGATGATGGAAAAGCTTTCCGGTGTGCTGCGTCCCGATTACGTAATACCCTTTAAGCTTGATAAAAAAGCTGCCAAGGAAGGTCTGAAAAAGCATTTTTCCAAAAAGCCGCTTCTTCCCGACGCCTTTGCTGACGAAAACCATATAGATGAGATCAAAGGGATTTATGTTCCTTTCTGGCTGTTTGATGCGGATGCGGATGTAAAGGTGCGCTATAACGCCACGAAGGTGCGCAGCTGGAGCAGCAGCGAATATATTTATACGGAAACGAGCCACTTTCTGCTGTACCGGGCGGGAAACCTTTCGTTTGAGCGCGTGCCGGTGGACGGCTCGACAAAAATGGCGGATGATCTTATGGAATCGATCGAGCCGTACGATTTTTCCGGTGCGGTGGATTTTCAGACCGCGTATCTTGCGGGGTATTTGGCGGACAAATATGACGTTGATGCCGATGAAAGCGCTGACCGGGCAAACCAGCGTATCAAGAGTTCGAGCGAGCGCATATTTTCGGATACCGTTATAGGATATACGACTGTCATACCGGCTTCCAGCAATGTCCGTCTTTCGGGCGGCAGGACCAAATATGCGCTTTATCCGGTCTGGATGCTCAATACCACGTGGAAGGGGCGTCGGTATGTGTTCGCCATGAACGGACAAACGGGGAAATTTGTCGGCGATTTGCCTGTCGATAAAAAGAAAGCGGCCATTTGGGCGCTGTGCCTGACGGTGGGGTGCGCTGCGTTGGTTTACGGCGCGGCATGGCTTCTTTGGCTGATGAACATAATCGGTTGACGGAGGAAGGAAAAATGAGGATAAAAGCTTTAGCCGTTCTTTTCCTTGCCGTCGTGTTGTGCTTTGCTGCCGTCGCGCCGGTTTTCGGAGCGGATGACGGATACGGGCTGCTTATGGATGAGGCGAATCTGCTGACACCCGATGAAAAAGCAGATATACTCGCATTGCTGGAAGATATCAGCGGCAGGCACGGTATGGATGTTGTGGTCGTTACGGTTTATACGATCGGATACAGAACGGCCATGGGATATGCGGATGATTATTTTGATTATCACGGCTATGGTCAGGGCAGCGACCGAAGCGGTGTGCTGCTGCTCCACGTTGTTCAAAGCCGTGACTGGTGGATATTGACG
Source organism: uncultured Eubacteriales bacterium (assembly GCA_900550505.1). Taxonomy (GTDB): domain Bacteria; phylum Bacillota; class Clostridia; order Oscillospirales; family CAG-382; genus UMGS1307. The sequence goes on along the minus strand of URSI01000035.1, from coordinate 7,386 downwards.
CGGGGTTACGGAGAAACCGCTTTTACCGACGCGGGCCTCGATTATATCGGTATGAAAATATCGGAATATCTCGCCGGGGGGCAGAATGCAGCCGCATACCTTGAATTTGCCGAGCTTTGTGACCGGTTTATTACGCAAGCGGAAACCGGGTCGCCTTATGAATCGGGAAATCTCCCGCGCGAGCCTTTGGGTAAAAATTGGATAATAATTTCCTTCGTAGCCGGACTGGTGATCGCGTTGCTCATCCTGTTCTCAATGTGTTCAAAGCATAAAACCGTGCGGTATAAGGCGGGGGCAAACAATTATATACGGTCCGGAAGCGTTAATCTGACAGAAAGCCGGGATATCTTTCTGTATAAGAACGTTACACGTGTTGCAAAGCCGAAACCGAAAAGCTCCGGCAGCAGCACCCACAGAGGTTCGTCCGGCGCCTCGCACGGTGGGAGAGGCGGAAAGTATTGACAGCACGAAAGATACGGCGTACAAAACGGTGTTGTTGACATAATGCAGGTGATTTTCCGGGCGTTGACGATGACGCGGCATAATGATATGCCGGTATAAGTGACATAATGACAGCCGGGTGAGCAATGCGACTCACCCGGCTGTTTCGTGCCGTTGAGAAAGTGGTTTTGTAACTGACGGAAATGCCGGCGCACGGCGTCGCTTTTGTCCCGAACGGCGCCGTGAATGATCGGATCAGCCGCAAAGTCCGTTTATCTCTTCGATGGTAGGCATTACTTTCAGCGCGCCTTTGCGTGTAGTCACGAGCGCGGCGGCTGCGTTTGCAAATCTCAGCATCTTCAGCAGCATCGGTTCTGTGAGAGCGTCTGTGCCGTTGTCCAGCACGAAGGCGAGAGCGCACGCGCCGAATGTATCGCCGGCACCGGTAGTATCCACCGTGTCGGGACGCAGAAACGGCTTGCAGAAGACTTCTTTGCCTTCGTAAAATGATATACTGCCGCTGCGTCCGAGTGTGACGTTCATCAGGCGTATTCCGGGGTATGACATTTTGAGGAGTCTCGCTCCCTCGTATGGGTCATCCAGTCCTGTCATGAAGCTGACCTCCTCCTCCGATATCTTCAGGATATCGCAGTGCGAAAGCCCATAGGCTATCTGTCTCCGCGCTTCTTTGAGATCATCCCAGAGCGGCGGCCTCAGGTTTGGGTCGAATGAACGCAGTATGCCTGCCTTGTCTGCGATCTCCAGCGCCTTGTATGTCGCTTCGCGCGCCGGGCTGTGTGTCATGGAAAGAGTGCCGAAATGGAACGCTCTTGCGCTTTTGATGTATTCGGGCTCCACCTGATCCGGCGAAAGCGTTGTATCGGCCCCGGGACTGCGGTAAAACGTAAAATCCCTTTCTCCCATATCGAGCGTGTGAACGAATGCAAGAGTGGTATGTATCTGCGGGTGAAACAGCAGGTGACTTGTGTCTATATCCTGTTCTTTCAGCGTTTGACACAGTATGGTACCGAAACTGTCTTTGCCGACTACTCCGAGAAATGAGGTCTTTTTACCGAGGCGGCTGAGCATGGCGAGCACATTGCACGGCGCGCCGCCGGGGTTTGCCTCAAAAACGGGATTTGACCGGGCGCTGAGCCCGTTTTCAGTGAAATCGATCAGCAGCTCTCCGAGAGCTATAACGTCATATCTCATCATCCGCCTCCTGTGTGTACGGTTATTGCTTTGCAGGGGGATATTCGTTACACAGCAGACGATAGGGCGGCTCGTCTTCTTCTATTGCGGGAAATCTGCCGAGTTGTTCGTAAAATCTGTTGTCGGTGTTGTCGTCGTTGCATTGGCTGACCTCACCCAGGAGCACGGCCCCGGTGCCTTTTTCGACCTCAAAATCATGGTAAAGATATGGCGTTATCGTGATGCTTTCCCCGGGCGAAAGTGTTATTTTTGTCCCGGCAGGAACAGACATCCGGCGCCCGTCGACATTTACTGTCACGTCAGACGTTCTGTCCATATCCTCGTCGGCGGTGGAGTTATACACGCTTATAAGGACGTTGCCGCCGCCCCGGTTGATTATATCCTCCATTTTGTACCAATGGAAGTGCATCGGAGAATATTGTCCTTCTTTGAGATAGAGAAGCTTTTCCGCATATGGCTTCGGGTATTTGTCGTCTTTTATGTTCCCGTTGCGTATCGTTATGAGTGAAAATCCCATCTTGTCAAAGTTGCCCATGCCGTAGTCTGTGATATCCCACCCAAGCATATTGTCGCGTATCTCGTCGTAGTCATGACCCTTTTCGAGCCAGTCTTCCGGTGTAAATGAGCAAAATGGCGGCAGCGCAAAGCCGCATTTTTCCGCCATGCGTTCCATCTCCTTAAGAGCAGCGTTTATCTCGCTTCGTTTCATGAGTGTACCTCGCTTCCGCGCGGCGAAAGCATCCTTTCTTTCCGTTTTGTCGTTGTATGGTCACATGTCATCGGTCGTTTGGCTCTATAAGATAGCAGCCGAGTGAGTGCGGCGATATATGTACCGAGTCTTTGTCGATCAATTCCTCGCGGAACGTGTGAGCAAGGTCGGTCTTGCGGACGGCTCCGCTCAGCTGTCCGTCAAATCTGAACACCTCGTCGGTATCACCGGGGTTAAACAGATGGAGATAGAAGCGTCCGTCCTCGTAACCCAGCGCTGAAAAGTGTATCGATTCCGGCAAAGTCAGCAGCTTTCTGGAAGAAGCATCTGTACAGCTTTGCCTGAAAAGCACCGGCACCCGGAAAGACACTGCCTGTGACGGCGCAAATTTCTCACTGCCGTATACAAGGCCGTAGTTGAATACGTGTTTTCCGAGACATTGAGCACCGGGCGTAGCATAGTTCGGACCGGCGCCGCCTCCTCGCGTGGTTATTGTCCGGCATGAGAGAAAGCCGACGCATCTCATGAGAGTGAGCGAACATTCACAGCTCTGCTCTGCGGAGGTAACCGTGTATTCGTGCAGCCCCATATGAACGATCTGGAGCTCGCCTGCGGTCAGCCGGGTTGCAGTCGGATCTTGTCCGGGTATCACTTCCTTGCCCTGCGGGACGGGCAGCGGAGGAACAGGCAGGGTTTTTCTTCTGACCCATTCAAACATTCCGTCAGAACAATGATATTTACAGTCCCCTACGTCGAAGCTCACCGTCAGTCTGTGGTCGCATGCCGTGTTTTCGATCTCGGTTTCAACGTGTATCACGGGATCGTCACGGTAAAGTGTGAACGACGACCGGCATTTCAGGGTGACTGTTTGACCGGAGGGAGCGGTCCTGCCGGTATTCAGCCCGGCGGGCAGTTCCATTTCATAGGTCAGTTCCAGCTCGCAGCTGTGCGTGCGTATTCGTTTTTGTATGCCGGTGACGGTTGCAGCGGATACTGTGTCGTTCACCGGAGGTGCGTAATTGTACGTATCTCCCGCATCGAGTGAAGAACGCAGTATGTGCTGGCGGGCGTGACCTTTTTTGTTTCTTTTATCCAGAACATAAAGCGCGCCGTCGCGTATCTCAAGGCGATAGAATTCATTTTCCACCTCTCCGTCGCAGGCGGGGAAAGCGGCGTCAGCCCGCGCTTCACATGGGACTATACGGAGACAGCGGCTCTCCATGCCGTCAAATCTCACGGGAAACTCTATGTCGTAAACGGCGACGGTCTCGTACCATGGCTGCAAGACGCTGTTGTGGAAAAATACCACTTTTACCTCTCGCGTCACGGAGTTCAGCGGGATGTCGTTTCCGTTATCCCGCAGAGCAACCCCGCCTTTGTCGAGCCGCAGCGGCAGGAAGATACGGGCTTTTACCATACGCGTGGTCGCGTAGGGCAGCGGATTGATGATGTGCAGGAAAAGGTTGTCACAGTCCTGCCTGTCGTACACAAAGGGATAAAGCGCTTCAAATACGCTGTCACGGAACGCGTCTGCGCTGCTCTCTATCTCTCTGTATCGTGTCACCATGTCATCGTGTACGTCATCTATGCTGCACCCGCAAATGCTGTCGTGAGCCTGATTGACGAGCAGCCGCTTCCACAGACGTGTCCTGAAAGCCGAAGAGTCTGAACGGTCGCGTTCCCAGGCGGCAAGAAATTCCGTTTCGTATGTAAGCCGTGCCGCACAGCGGTCGTTCATTGCTTTGAGGTACGAGCGGCTGCTCCATGTGCCCGACAGCACATACACTTTTGAGTTGTCTCTGAGTTCGCCGCGGAGAGTTTCGCCCACCTCGCAGCCGTCAAGCCTGCGGCAAAGCTCCTGCATAGTGATATCACGTACTGCCAAGCCTTTTTCTGCGGCGTAGCGGCGGAGCTTTTCCGTCACGTCGGCACTGCATACGGTGTGGTCGGCGCCTTCCGGATAGAACAGCAGAGGGCAGTCCTTTTCCTCGCTGAGAAAACGGATGTACTCGTCGAGTCCTTTGAAATATTCACGGTTTTTCGTGCCGACCTGAAAATATCCGTCTCGTGTGGGAAGCACGAAAGTCCTGACAGCGCTGCCGTCGCTGCTGACCCAGCTGACAAGGCAGGAGTGAGGGTCGGCGCCGCGCCAGATCAGCGCGCGGGATATGCCGAAATTATTCAGCAGCATAGGTATCGAACCGGCGTGCCCGAATGTATCCGGTAAATACCCCATACCGCAAAAGCTGCCGTATCGTTTTGCGATATCCATACCTATCTGCAGATTTTTCACCATGACTTCTGCGGGACAAAGAAATTCGTCTGCCAGCACATACCAAGGCCCGACCTCGATTTTCCCTTCGGAAATCAGCTTTTCCAGCGCCGAAAATTCTTCATCGGATACTGTTTCGCGATAGTCGTCGAGCACACATGTCTGACCGTCAAGGAAAAAATTGTCTATCCTGCCGTCTCTCAACAGCGCCGAAACGTGACGCAGTGCGTCCCTGAGACGCACCTGAAGTTCCGGGAAACTCTGATACCATTCCCGGTCCCAGTGAGTGTGATGCATGACAAACAGCGTGCTTTCGTCGCGGTGTTCAGCACGTATGTCTCTGTCATCTGCCATGTTGAAACCTCCTGTTATATATCGGATATTTGATGATCCGCTCAAATGATACCATATGCAAATTGAATTTTCAACAAGTAATGAGGCATGTAATGGTTTATGTTCGCAATTAATGGAAATTTATGACTGTTTTCGGGCATTTGCCGAATTAACGGTATGATTTTCTCAATAACCTGACAGATGTTTTCACACCGCGTAAAAAATTATCGCAAACCCTTTGAAAAAATCCGCTGTTGTGTTAAAATGCTTTAAACACACTACCGGAGAATTCAAAACTCATGAAAATATATATCGCCGCAGAAGAAGAAAAGCACCGGGCGTTCGAGCTTCGCTTTGAGGTGTTCGTACACGAGCAGAAAGTCCCGCCGGAATTGGAGCTGGACGAATACGATGACTGTGCCGTGCACGCGATAGCAGAAGCAAACGGTGTGATAATCGGCTGTGCCCGCGCAGTTATAGCGGACAACGAAGCGCATATAGGCAGGGTCGCCGTTAAAAAAGGTCACCGCGGCTCAGGTGTGGGCTCGTCGGTGTGCCGGTTCCTTATGGATTACTGCCGCGCACGTGGATGCACATATTTTTGGCTCGATTCGCAGCTTGGTGCGGTGGGCTTTTACGAAACGCTCGGTTTCAAAAAGCAGGGTGAGACATTCATGGATGCAGGCATAGAGCATATAAGGATGACCAATGAGCCGGGAGCCGCGGGAGTAAATCCGATCAACGCATACACAAAAGAACTGACAGGCATGAATATCGGGGGAATTAAGATGTATGAGATGTTTAAAAGCGTTATCGATCAGGACAGGTCAGCCGTGGTGTTGTGTGATGTTGACCACGTGATCGTTTATATGAATCCGGCGGCAATCAGGGCATATGCAAAGCGGGGCGGCGATCTGTTGGTAGGCAGATCGCTGCTTGAATGTCACGGTGAAAATTCTCGCGAGCTTATACTCAAGGTGGTCGAATGGTTTTACGCGGATGAAAAGAACAATATGGTATACACGTTCCGGAACGAGAAACAGAACAAGGATGTTTATATGGTCGCACTTCGTGACGGTGCCGGCAGATTGCTCGGGTATTATGAAAAACACGAATACAGAGACAGAGAGATTTCGGGATTTTATGATTTTTCAAAATCTCTGGTGTGATTTTTGGTGATATATATTTTTGGTGATATATATGTGGATAGCTTTTGCGTTTTTATCGGCACTTTTTGCAGGTGTCACGTCCATCCTCGCAAAATGCGGGATACGTAAGACAGATTCGACCGTCGCCACGGCAATACGCACGGCTGTTGTGCTTGTGTTTTCGTGGGCGATGGTGTTTATCGTAGGATCACAGACTACGATAACGACTGTCGATTGGAAAACCATTATATTCCTGTTTCTTTCCGGGCTCGCCACCGGTGCTTCATGGCTGTGTTATTTCAAAGCCTTGCAGCTCGGTGACATCAACAAGGTCGTGCCCATAGACAAATCAAGCACCGTGCTCACCTTCATCCTTGCGGCGATCTTTTTTTCCGAATTCACGTGGCTCGGTGCAGTGGGCATAACGCTGGTAGCTGCCGGCACATTCCTCATGATCGAGAAAAAAGATGTTAAGACGGCAGAGGAAAGAAGTAACAGCTGGTTTTTGTACGCGGCAGGTTCGGCGGTTTTCGCAAGTCTTACTGCGGTGCTCGGTAAAATAGGTATTACGGGTGTGGAGTCCAACCTCGGTACCGCGCTGCGCACGATCGTCGTTCTTGTCATGTCGTGGATGATGGTCTTTGTGACCGGGAAACAAAAAGAGGTCGGTAAGATAGATAAAAAAGAGCTTGGCTTTATCTGCCTTTCGGGCATAGCTACGGGCGGCTCATGGCTGTGCTATTATAAGGCTCTCCAGGACGGACCTGCAAGTGTCGTTGTGCCGATAGATAAACTCAGCATCCTTGTGACCGTTGCATTTTCATTCTTTGTGTTCAGGGAAAAGCTGACAAAAAAGTCGGCGCTGGGGCTTTTGCTCATTGTGGCGGGAACTTTGACGATGATAATCAAGGTCTGAAGCAAGTGCGGGGGCTTTTTATAATAAAATATCTTTTGCTATTGCCAAAAGCTCCCGAAAGTACCTTGCGGGTATCTCATACCATAGCGTTTTGCTGTGTATATGCGAGCAGTTCATGCCCAGCTCTTCGGAAAGCTTGGTCGCACGGTATATATGGTAGTCGCTTGTTACTATCGCCGACTTGTAAGTTCCCGCAAAATGCCTGTCCAGGATCTCTTTTGAAAAAAGCAAGTTGGAATAGGTCGACGTCGAAGACTCTTCTTTAATTATCTTGTCCGAAGGAATGCCTCCGGCAATAAGATACGTTTCCATGGCGAGAGCCTCTGTTACGGATTCCTGCGGTCCCTGACCGCCG
>URSI01000034.1 GCA_900550505.1 uncultured Eubacteriales bacterium | reverse complement strand
GTTTCCCGGGGGATGTCGGCGTATTCTATAAATTGGAGGAATATGCGGGCTACGCATGGACCGCGCACGGCAGATATCCCACGAATACACCGGGATGGTGGGGCGGAGCTCATCCGTTTACGCTTCTTGATTATTCTGTGGTTCATAACGGAGAGATATCGTCATATGACGCGAACCGCAGGTTCATAGAGATGTTTGGTTATAAATGCACATTGCAGACGGATACCGAGGTCATTACATATATAATGGATTACCTCGTCAGGGTACAGGGCCTCACTCTGAAAGAGGCGGCGGGCGTCATAGCCGCGCCATTCTGGAGCACCATAGAGAATAAGGCGGACGAGTCGGAGAAAGAAAAATACACCTATCTCCGTACGGTATTCCCGAGCCTTCTCATAACCGGTCCGTTTTCAATAGTTTTGGGATACAGCGGAGGTCTTATGGCATTGAACGACCGACTCAAATTGCGTTCGATGGTGGTCGGTCATAAAGACGACAAGGTGTTCATCGCCAGCGAGGAAGCGGCGATCCGCATGATGGAGCCGGATGCCGAAGGGATTTGGGCGCCGTCCGGCGGAGAACCTGTGATCGTTCAGGCAGAGGAGGGTTCTTTCTGATGGGAGTTGGATTTGTTTATCCGGAATTTGAAGTTGTGCGCAACGACGCGCGCTGTATATGCTGCAGAGTTTGCGAAAGACAATGTGCGAACGAGGTGCACGGCTATGACGCGGAACGCGGCGTAATGATAAGCGATGAGACAAAATGTGTAAACTGTCAGCGCTGTGTGTCGCTTTGCCCCACAAGGGCGCTGAAAATAGTCAGGAGCGACTGTACGCTGCGTGAAAACGCGAATTGGCAAAACGATACGATAAATGAGATATACAAGCAGGCAAACAGCGGCGGTGTCCTTCTTTCTTCGATGGGCAATCCGAAGCCGCTGCCGGTATACTGGGACAGGATACTTATAAATGCCTCGCAGGTCACGAACCCTCCTATCGACCCGCTCCGCGAACCGATGGAAACCAAGGTTTTCCTCGGCAAAAAGCCGGACCGGATAACGCGTGACGAAGCCGGAAAACTCGATTGCCGTCTTGAGCCGCAGCTTGAACTGTCGATGCCGGTGATGTTCTCTGCCATGAGCTACGGCTCCATCAGCTATAACGCTCACGAATCGCTGGCGCGTGCCGCTGAGGAATTGGGTATATTTTACAACACCGGTGAGGGCGGGCTGCATGAGGATTTTTACCGTTACGGCAAAAATACCATCGTTCAGGTCGCATCCGGACGCTTTGGTGTCCATGAAGGATACCTTAACGCGGGCGCCGCGATAGAGATAAAAATGGGGCAGGGCGCCAAGCCCGGCATAGGCGGTCATCTTCCGGGCGCAAAGATAGTCGGCGATGTGTCCCGTACGAGAATGATCCCCGAAGGCTCCGACGCGATCTCCCCGGCGCCTCATCACGATATATATTCGATAGAAGACCTCAGGCAGCTCGTGTTTTCGCTCAAAGAGGCGACAGAGTACAAAAAGCCGGTCATAGTGAAGGTGGCTGCTGTTCACAATATCGCTGCGATAGCAAGCGGTATAGCGCGAAGCGGTGCGGATATCATTGCGATAGACGGCTTCCGGGGCGGCACGGGTGCGGCTCCTACCAGGATACGCGACAATGTGGGTATACCGATAGAACTTGCCTTGGCAGCGGTCGATCAGCGGCTGAGGGACGAAGGTATAAGAAACAATGTTTCGCTTGTGGTCGGCGGATCTCTCCGCAGCGCGTCCGATGTGGTCAAGGCAATAGCGCTCGGCGCCGATGCCTGTTATATAGCAACGGCGGCTCTGCTTGCGCTCGGCTGTCATCTTTGCCGCACATGTCAGAGCGGAAAATGCAACTGGGGCATAGCTACACAGCGTCCGGAACTGGTAAAGCGGCTCAACCCCGATATTGGCAGCCGCAGACTTGTCAATCTTATGACAGCATGGCGGCACGAGCTCAAGGAGCTTATGGGCGGTATGGGTATCAATTCGGTCGAGGCACTGCGCGGCAATCGGCTTATGCTGAGAGGTGTGGGGCTCACGCAGAAGGAGCTTGACATACTGGGTATATCCCATGCGGGCGAATGATCTGCTGAGGTACGGAGGATAAAACAGTGAAAAGAGTTTATGTAAATGAAGAATGGTGTCTTGCCTGTCATCTGTGCGAGTATAACTGCGCTTTTGCAAATTCCGGACTCAGGGACATGGTCAGTGCGCTCAAGGGAAAGAAAATTTTCCCGAGGATACATATAGAAAATGCAGGTCAGGTAAGCTTTGCGGTCTCATGCCGTCATTGCACTGATCCTATCTGTGTGAAAAGCTGTATTGCGGGCGCTATAAGCAAGGATGGCGCCGGCACCGTGTGTATTGACCGAAACAAGTGTGTCGGATGCCAGACGTGCGTGCTCGTTTGCCCATATGGAGCCTTGGCACCGGGCGAGGACGGAGTGATGCAGAAGTGTGAGCTGTGCCTTAAGAATTCATGCGGTGAGCCTGCGTGCGCTGCCGGATGCCCGAACGGAGCCATTGTATATGAAGAAAGGGATGAGCTGGCATGAAGAGATATGTTATAGTCGGCAACGGTGTGGCGGCCATAGGATGCATAGAAGGAATACGGACAATTGACGGCAGCGGTGAGATAACTGTTGTATCAGGAGAAAAACATCCTGCCTATTGCAGGCCGCTTATATCGTATTATCTTGAAAAAAAGACCGACATTGAACGTATGAAATATCGTCGGGACGGCTTTTATGACGACATGGGATGTAAAGTGATATACGGTCATCAGGCCGTTAAGCTCGATACCGCGGCGCAGACCGTTCTGCTCGATGACGGCACGGCTTTACCGTATGACGAATTGTGCATTGCCGCCGGATCGTCGCCGTTTGTCCCGGACGCAAAGGGACTTGAAAGCGTGCCGCAGGTGTTTACGTTTATGACCGAAGATGATGCCGCGGCACTTGAAAAGGCAGTAAGAAACGGCACGCGTGTTCTCATAGTCGGCGCGGGGCTGATAGGACTGAAGTGTGCCGAAGGATTGGCGGCTCTGGGCGCGGAGATAACCGTGTGCGACCTGGCGGAGAGGGTGCTTTCGAGCATACTCGATCCCGAGTGCGCGGCAATGGTGCAAAAGCACCTCGAGCACAATTCCGTAAGATTCATGCTCGGAGACACCGCAGTCAGCTACGAAGGAAATATCGCGCACATGAAAAGCGGAACCGATGTCGGATTTGATGTTCTCGTTATTGCCGTGGGGGTGAGAGCGAACACCCGGCTGGTCGGCGAAGCCGGAGGCAGTGCGGGCAGAGGGATAACGGTCGACACACATATGCGCACGGATCTTCCGCATATCTGGGCGGCCGGTGACTGTACCGAATCCCTTGACGTTTCCGACGGTAAAGTGCGCGTAATGGCGCTTATGCCTAACGCCTATATCCAGGGACACGCAGCCGGCGTAAACATGGCAGGCGGCGACGCAAGCTTTGACAACTGCATACCGATGAATTCGATAGGTTTTTTCGGACTGCATTGTATGACCGCAGGCAGCTGCGACGGTGAAGTATACGAAGAAAAGACAGCCGACAGCATTAAAAAGCTGTTTGTCCGTGAGGGCAGGCTCGCAGGCTTCATGCTGATAGGAGATACCGGACGAGCAGGCATCTATACGACCCTTGTGCGGGAAAGAACACCGCTTGAATCAATTGATTTTGAAATTTTGAAAAAATTTGCTTCCTGCGCGGCTTTTTCGCCGGAAAAGCGTGGAAAAATGTTCGGGAGTGTGGTATAATATGCGCGAAATAGATGTAAAAGGTCTCGGTTACAGGGAAGTGAATGAGCTCCTGCGCAGCGGCGACAGCACATACAGACTGACCGGGTGCTGCGGACAACGGTTCATTGCAGCCGGTATGTCGGATATAGATCTGACGCTGGACGGCGTTCCGGGCAACGCACTCGGTGCGTATCTGAACGGTGCCGTGATCACCGTGAACGGCAGCGGGCAGGACGCCGTGGGTGACACCATGAACGAAGGCCGGATCGTCATACGCGGCAACATCGGCGACGCGGCGGGATATGCCATGCGCGGCGGCAAAATATATGTAAAAGGCAATGCGGGATATCGCGCCGGGATACACATGAAGGCATATCAGGATAAATTCCCGGTCATGGTCATAGGCGGCGTGGCGGGCAGCTTTCTCGGTGAATATCAGGCCGGAGGCGTTATAGTGGTGCTCGGGATTGATAAAGGGGAAAGACCGGTGGTAGGTAACTTCCCTGGAACGGGTATGCATGGTGGCAAGATGTTCCTTCGCGGTTCATGCAGGGGGATACGGTTCCCCTCGCAGGTCACTGTAAGGGTTGCGGATGAACATGACATGAATGAGCTGAAAGGCTATATTTCCGAGTATTGTATGATCTTCGGTTTTGATATATCCGAGATACTTGGTTCTGAATTTACCGTGGTAACTCCGGACAGCAAAAATCCGTATAAACAGATGTATGTGGCTAATTGAATTGAAGGCGGGCTGATGTCTATGAAATATTCGGCACAGGAAGTAATGCAATACGTCGCTGAGGAGGATGTGAAGTTCATTCGGCTTGCGTTCTGCGATGTGTTCGGGCGGCAAAAAAACGTTTCGATAATGCCATATGAGCTTTCACGTGCTTTTGAGTACGGTATAGCCTTTGACGCGTCTGCGATCGACGGATTCGGTGATGAAGTTCACTCCGACCTGCTGCTGCACCCGGACCCTGAGACACTGACAGTGCTTCCGTGGCGTCCGGAGCATGGGCGGGTAGTCAGAATGTATTGTTCGATCACCCGACCTGACGGTTCGGAGTTTGAATGCGATACGAGGGGGCTGCTGAAACATGCGGTCGGGCTGGCCGCCTTACAAGGTTACGAGTTTTCGTTCGGTTCCGAACTTGAGTTTTATCTGTTTCGTCTGAATTCGGAAGGCGAACGCACAAAAATACCGTACGATACCGCAGGTTATATGGATATTGCGCCTGATGACAGGGGAGAAAATGTCCGTCGGGAGATATGTCTGACGCTTGAGCAGATGGGTATAATACCGGAAAGTTCGCATCATGAAGAGGGGCCGGGACAAAACGAGATAGATTTCAGGTATTCTGACGCTGTTTCCGCCGCGGATAATGCGGTGACGTTTCGTGCCGTTGTCGAAACGGTGGCAATGAGAAACGGCTGTGGGCTGATTTTTCGCCGAAGCCATTAAGTGATAAGCCGGGCAACGGGTTTCATATCAATATTTCGGTATCAGGCGGACAAAAAGATATGTTGATGCACGTTATAGCGGGCTTGCTTGACAAGGCGTCGGATATGACAGCGTTTCTCAACCCGAGCGAGTCGTCATATGACAGATTCGGCAGCAGCAAGGCACCCGCATATATAACATGGTCACATGAGAACAGGTCTCAGCTGGTGCGCGTGCCGGCTGCGGTGGGAGAGTACCGCAGGGCCGAATTGCGTTCCCCGGATCCGACGGCAAACCCGTATCTGGCGTTTACACTGATGATCCATGCGGCATTGCGCGGTCTGACCGACGAGATGGTGCCGCCGCCTGCCGCGGATATCAATCTTTACACCGCCGATTCGGAAACGCTTGAACAATTTCGTAAACTGCCGACTTCATTGGCAGAGGCGATATCCGTTATGAAAAAAAGCGATTTTATCAGAAAATGCATGCCTGCGACGGTGGTAGATATCTATGGAGGAAGGTAATACGCGATAAGGTGCAAAGCGGGGTGAGAGGATGGAAACGCGGGAGAAGGTATACAGCATACTCGTCGTTTCGGCGACCGAGACCTTTAATGCCGCATTGCGCACCGTGCTTCCGGAATTTATGTACTCGCCGGTTGTGTTTGAAGGCAGCGTAAACGCTGCCAGACGTACGGTTTCGGACAGAGAATTTGATCTTGTTATTGTCAATTCGCCTTTGACTGATGACAGTGGCATACGATTTGCCGTTGACTTGTGCGAGTCAAAAAACACGGTGGTGCTGCTGGTCGTCAGGACTGAGCTTTATTCTTCGGCGAGGATAAAGACATCTCCGCACGGTGTATTTGTGATGTCAAAACCCGTTTCACGTACTACCGTTATGATGGCGCTCGACTGGATGACCGCAACGCGTGAAAGACTTCGGTTGCTGGAAAAGCGCACGGTCAGTATTGAAGAGAAAATGCAGGAGATAAGAGCCGTGAACCGTGCAAAGTGGCTGCTGATCAATCAGCATGGAATGTCTGAGCCGGCCGCTCATCGTTATATAGAAAAACAGGCCATGGACGGATGCGTCAGCAAAAAGGAAATAGCGGATACGATAATTAAAACTTATTCGTGATCGACACAGTGACGTATCATATCCGTCCGGGAATAAAGATACGGAAAACAACAAGAACTCGCCTCCGACCGTAAAGGTACCGGGTGCGAGTTCTTTTGTTCTCATATGGGGTCAATCTTTTGTGACGGCGCGCCTGAGCGCTTCGAAAGATTCGTCGCTGATGACGTGTTCGATCCGGCAAGCATCGTCCGAAGCAGTCTTTTCACTGACGCCCAATGATATAAGCGCTTGCGTGAGCATCGTGTGGCGTTCATATATCTTCTCCGCCACGCTTTTACCGGTGTCGGTCAGGGATATCATTCCGTCACTGTCCACGGAGATAAACCCGCCGCCTTTCAGCAACCCCACGGCACGGCTGACGCTCGGCTTCGAAAACCCCATGTATTCACATATATCTATCGAGCGCACCCCACCGCCTTTGCGCGTCAGTATGAGTATGGTCTCGAGATACATCTCGCCCGATTCCTGCAATCTCACCGCGGCACCGTCCTTTCACATGTGTATGATAACATATCGGCATGGGAATTTCAAGCCCCGGTTTTTGTGCGAGATCTCTCCCCATATGCCGCAGAGTTTACAAAATCGTTTTTTTGTGCATATGTGTAGGTGTGGGATAATCACAAAAAAACGCCTTAGAGTAATTTTTTGAAAAAAACCGCTTGACAAAACGGCTAAAAGCCTATATACTGTATTCGGTTAGCATATGCTAACTTGAATTTTCGGAGCGGAGGTGGCAGGATGATGCCGCTTGTAATGGCAACAGTGGGCGAGGAGAATATCATCGTGAGAGTGGGGGGAAGTCCGGAGGTGAAAAAACATCTTGAAGATCTCGGTTTTGTTCCGGGCGGAAGCGTCAGCATAGTGAGTATTATCGGCGGCAATGTTATAGTCCGCGTGAAGGAATCGCGTATTGCCATAAGCAGTGAGATGGCACGCAGAATAATGATCTGACGGAAGTGAGGATTGAGGGATGAAAACACTGAAACAGACAGCAGTGGGCGAGACTGTGAGAGTGGTCAGGCTGCACGGAGAAGGTGCGGTCAAGCGACGTATCATGGATATGGGGTTGACAAAGGGCGTCAGTGTGACGGTGCGTAAGGTCGCGCCTCTTGGTGATCCTATCGAACTGACCGTGCGCGGCTATGAGCTTTCGATCAGAAAATCGGACGCCGATACGGTGGAAGTTGAGTAATACCGTGTGCCGCGTGCGGCACATTTTTCAGGGCAGACGGTTAGCCTAAGCTAACCGAGGAGAGGAGAAGAATATGAGTATCAGAATAGCTCTTGCAGGGAATCCCAACAGCGGCAAGACCACGCTATTTAATGCGCTTACCGGTTCAAATCAGTTTGTGGGGAACTGGCCGGGAGTTACGGTGGAGAAAAAGGAAGGCAGGCTCAAAAAATATGAAGGAGTGACCGTGACGGATCTGCCGGGCATTTATTCGCTTTCACCGTATACACTTGAAGAAGTGGTCTCGAGAAATTATCTTGTGGGCGAACGTCCGGACGCTATCCTCAATATCGTCGACGGGACAAATCTTGAGCGTAACCTCTATTTGACCACCCAGCTGATAGAGCTGGGGATCCCCGTCGTCGTTGCCGTCAATATGATAGATATGGTAAACAAAAACGGCGATAAGCTTGATACGGAGCTGCTCTCTGAGCAGTTGCGCTGCCCGGTGGTCGGGATATCTGCACTGCGGGGAACCGGGATAGAGAAGGCGGCAGAACTCGCGGTCGGGGCGGCAAGGTCGGGAGTGAGCGTTCCGTACCATACCTTTTCCGGTGCGGTGGAACATGCGGTGGCGCACATCGAGGAAGCGGCGGTGCATTCACTGCCGCAGGAGCAGCAGCGCTGGTACGCCATAAAAATATTTGAGCGTGACGAAAAAGTCCTTGAGATGCTCGATATCCCGGACGATGTTATGGCACATATCGAAGAGGATATAAAAGCTGCCGAATCCGAGCTGGATGACGATGCCGAGAGCATAATCACCAACGAGCGGTATGTATATATAGCTTCGCTGCTGAAGGGGTGTTATAAAAAGCACAACGCCGGTGCGCTGACCGTATCCGATAAGATAGACAAGGTGGTAACGAACAGATTTGCGGCGCTTCCGATATTTGCGCTTATAATGGTCTTGGTATACTATATTGCTGTCACCACCGTCGGAACATGGGTCACCGATTGGACGAACGACGGGCTGTTCGGCGACGGATGGCATCTGTTCGGTATCGGCGAGGACGAGTACAACGAATCCGCCGCGGAATACGCATCCGAATACATTTGGACGCCGCAGCTGCGTGAAGTGGTCGCCTCCGCTTCAGAGGCAGGGGTCACGGGTGCGGATGAGCTGCTCAGCGCCATAAATGCGGATGATTTTGCGGCGTTCGAAGAAGCATACGGCACATATGCCGCATCTTTGGCGGATAAGGGATATGATATTTCGGAAACAGTCGATCCCGCCATGGAGAACGCGCCGCAGACTTCCGACTACGGTGTGTGGGTGCCCGGGATCCCCGTGCTCGTGCAAAAGGGTCTTGACGCCGTGAATTGTGCGGGATGGCTCGAAGGACTTATACTCGACGGCATCGTCGGCGGTGTTGGCGCGGTGCTCGGTTTTGTGCCGCAGATGCTGGTGCTTTTTCTGATGCTGGCGTTTCTTGAAGCGTGCGGATACATGGCTCGTATAGCCTTTGTGATGGACAGGGTGTTCAGAAAATTCGGGCTCAGCGGTAAATCCTTTATACCGATGCTGGTAGGCACGGGTTGCGGCGTGCCCGGCATCATGGCTTCGAGGACCATCGAAAATGAACGCGACAGAAGAATGACCATAATAACCACGACATTCATACCATGCGGTGCAAAACTGCCGATAATAGCGCTTATTGCCACGGCATTGTTCGGCGACGCATGGTGGGTGGCACCGAGCGCGTATTTTGT
>URSI01000033.1 GCA_900550505.1 uncultured Eubacteriales bacterium | reverse complement strand
CCGTTTCAAAAGAAACGCTTTTTCGATAATCAGCAGCACACCGAAATACGCGCCCCACAACACATAATTCCACGCCGCACCATGCCAGAACCCTGTCACCAGCCACACTGTTGCTATGTTGAGATACTGTCTCGCCAAGCCCTTTCGGTTCCCGCCCAGAGGGATATAAAGGTATTCCTTGAACCATGTCGAAAGTGATATATGCCATCTGCGCCAGAAGTCGGTGATAGATGACGATATGTACGGATAGTTGAAATTTTCAAGAAATTCGAATCCAAACATCCTGCCGAGGCCTATCGCCATATCGGAATATCCCGAAAAATCGAAATACAACTGAAACGAAAACGCCACCACCGCCATCCAGGCACCCACGACCGTCGGCTCTTCCGTACCGGTCGCGTCGAGCAGCTCTTTCAATGCCGCACATCCGTCGGCAAGGATCACTTTCTTCGCGAGCCCGGCCGTAAAAGTGCGGACACCGCAGGCAAATTTTTCAAAGCTATGTGTCCTTTGCGAAAGCTGCTCGTCAACATCGTGATACCTGACAATAGGGCCCGCTATAAGCTGCGGAAACAGTGTGACATATGCCGCAAACGGCACTATGCTGCGTTGAACGCTCCCGTCGCCGCGGTATACATCGAAAGTATATGACATTATCTGAAACGTATAAAACGATATACCGATAGGCAGCGTAAAAGGTATCGTTATCTCGGTGGAAAGAAAGACTCCCACCGTTCCTGACCCGTTCGAAAGCGTCCCTGCAGCGATCACGGCGACCGCTGCAACACCCACAGCTAAGGCTGCTGTTTTCCGCACACGTAAGCTAAGACCCGACATCAACAGCGCTGAGCAAACACACACGGCAACCAGCACGACGAAGACGGATATGACCGAGAAATTAGTCAGTATGAACCGTTCGATGGTCGTGCCGCCAAATGTTTCGGCAAAAAAGTTATAATACTTGAAAAACAGCAATGCCGCCAGATTAAGCACCGTCGAGACCGTAAGGCACAGCTTCGCACGCTTTCTGTTCGTCTCGCGGTATTTTCCCGTGAAATATCCGAAAATATATGCCACGGAAATGGAAAACAACATCACCGCTATGTACAGCGGTTCACCCCACCCGTAGAACGCCAAGCTGGTGATAAGCAGCACCGCATTGCGCGTGCCTCTCGGAACGGCGTAGTAGACCGCCAGATTGACCGGTAAAAACAGGAAAAGGAATATCAACGATGAAAAAACCATTTGCAGCTCCTTATCACGACGTCACTGCTGTCTGAAACTGTTACATCACACTATCTATTTGTCTTCAAGTTTCTTGAGTTCGTCGTCAATAACATCCTTCTTCTTAAGGTATCCCACTACCTTTACCTCACCTCGAGTAAAGATGCGCGGCGCGGCATTCTGAGCCCCAAGCTGCACGGCCTTTATCTTGCCGGTAAGAAAATTGCTCTCGATCACAGCAAACTTGGATCCGTTCGACTCAACAATCGAATCTACCTTAGGAAACCTTGCATGCTCTTGCTCATACACATCATTTTCAAACCTCAGGCAGCACATGAGGCGTCCGCACGTGCCCGATATCTTCGAGGAAGAAAGCGAAAGGTTCTGCTCCTTGGCCATCTTTATAGACACCTGAACAAAATCGTTCAGAAAAGTCTTACAGCATATCGGACGTCCGCAAACACCTATACCGCCTATCATTTTAGCCTCGTCCCGGACACCTATCTGCCTCAGCTCGATGCGCGTGTGGAATACGGAAGCAAGATCCTTGACGAGTTCTCTGAAATCCACTCGTCCGTCAGCCGTAAAGTAAAAAATCAGCTTTGCGTTGTCAAACGTATACTCCACGTCGGTAAGCTGCATCACAAGCCCATGCTTTTTGACCTTTTCGGTCCATATGTGCCTTGCATTCTCCTCAAGCTGCCTGTTACGCTCATGACGTTTGTCATCCTCTGCGGTAGCAGCTCTCACGACGGGCTTGAGCGGACTGCAAAGCTCCGACTCCTTCACTGTCTTGTTGGCTATGGCGATCGTTCCGTACTCCACTCCACGCACAGTTTCCACGATCACGTTGTCGCCTTCCGCAAACTTTGATTCGCCCGGCGCAAAATAATATATTTTACCCGTTGTCCTGAACCTCACTCCTACTATCTCAGTCACCGCGGGTTCATCCGGCACCTCGTCCACAGGTATAAATTCCTTGTCGATATCCAAAAAAGTCTAACCTCCTGTTTAATGTCACGACCTACCGGCAGCCGCCCATATCGCATCCGCGTACCACGCCATCAGCGCATTCATGTTAGGATTATCATACAGCCTGTCTGCAGTTTCCGCAGTAATCCGCGCACAGCGGACCAATTTTTCTAGCGGATAGATACGCAGGTACTCGCGCTGCTGTCCGGCATCAAAAAAACAAAACTCCGTTTTCTTACCGCATACAGCCTCAATAAGATCGGAAAAGGCGAAAGAAAGCTCATTAAAAATCAAAGCCGCAACATCGCTCTTCCCCGTCGTCGCCAAATTAACAGCGCTTATGAACTCATACTTCCGCGACGCCGGCATCAGCAGTGAATTCAGGACCAAAAGCGCATCTTCTCTCAGCTTTATCCCGGACTTTTCCAACAAACCGCGCGCCCTGCCTATCCTTCCTCCGCTCCGTTCGGACGCCGAAACAAGCTCCGGCTCGGACAACCGCGGGTACAACTTCCTCAGCTCATTCAATATCCGAGCGGCAGACACCGTCGGCAGTGAAATGAGTTCCATACGTGACCGCAACGTGGGCAGGAGAGCCTCGCGACGGGATGTGAGTAAAAAAAACACTACAGCAGCAGGCGGTTCCTCAAGTAATTTCAACAACGCATTCTGGCTTCGTGCGGGAAGTGTATGCGCATTCGGTATTATGTATACCTTGCGTTCCCCTTCATTCGGGACGACCGAAGCATCGCGCCGCAGCTCACGAAGTTGCTCGATAGATATGAATTTACGGCTGTCTGACGGCACTATCACCGATATGTCAGGATGGTTTCCGCCCGCAGCTTTGATGCAGGAATCACACTCTCCGCATGGAGCGATTTCCCCGGTACAGAGAACCGCACGCGCACATTCAAGAGCGAAATCGAGCTTACCCACACCGTCGGCGCCCTCGATACAGTAGGCATGAACCAACCTTCCGCCTGACGCGACAGACGCAAACCTGCGCAATTCGTTCTCGTGGAGCATCGATCCACCTCCCAGACCCAACCGTATCTCAACACGGTGTACTGCATGATTATACACCGTACATGAAAATAAATCAACACCGAAAATGTCCGCCGGTGTACGCAAGCGCATACGACATCCACAGCCGCAGACGCGCTGTTTACGGCTCCGACTCGCCTATATGCGTAACGGCTATACCCGGCGGATACGCATACACGGGGCGTACCGCCACACCCGGATACCGTTTTTTTGCAAATAATGCCTCGTGCGGTGATACCGTCTGTACATGCCGAAGTCCTCCGGGCGCCGGCGGCGAGACGGTAACGACATTTATGTCTTTCATCCTGTCGCACAACGCCTCATAGTCATCTCCGGTATTCATGATGGACGGGATAAGAACCACGGCATTATCATCCGAAAATTCGCTGATTATGCCCCCGCTGCACAAATGTGCATCGATTTCACGTGCATTTCCCGCGAAAATCGTCAGTCTGAACGGGTCGGAATTATCGAGAAAAGAACAGCCCACGGCTCGCAGCCGTTTCCTGACACCTTCAAGTCTGACGGCAAGTGCCGCAAGTTCCGCCCGTGATGAATCCATATACCGCGCCGCCCACTCAAGAGAAGCAGCGATAAGAAACGACGGGCTGGACGAACCGAACACCTCCATGGCTTCGACAAACTCCCTCCAGCTTGCGGAATATTTCCCGCAAAGATGCAAAAACGCACCGCCGGTAAGTGCCGGTATGGTTTTGTGCGCGGAGTCTATCACTATATCGGCGCCGCAGCCTATCGGGTGCAGGTTGCCTTCCTTATAAAACGCAAGATGCGTGCCGTGCGAATTATCACATATGAGAGGTATTCTCTTTGCCCTGCATACAGCTGCATATTCCCTGACGATATCGGGTGCTATACGTCCGTAATAATCCTCTGTGGTGATCAGCACTGCGTCGGCTCCGTCGAGCAGCGGTACGATGTCGTCACCGAACACAAAGTGCACGGGCTCGGTCTCACACAGCGCCATTGCAAACGATACTGATTTATGGACCTCCGACACAAGCATCCTGCCTCTCCTCGCGCAGGCAAATATGGCAGTTTGCAATGCCAAAGTCGCCCCTCCGCAAGAATAAAGCGTCATCCCGGCGCCGAAGCGTGCGGCTGTTTCGGAGAATACCCGTTCGCACAGTTCATCCTTTGAATACAGGTCAAAAGTTTGCGGCAGCTCCGTGACATCGCAGCTGCCGCAAACGGGATACTTCCCTTTGTGTCCCGGCATATGAAAGCGCACGGGATCACCGGCCACATATTCAGAGATCCGACCGTTAAGAGTCATAGCTGAATTCATAGCCCGTATCTTCCATATTGAATATCTCTATATCCGTAAAGAACCTGTGCAGTATCTCATCATACTTAAAGCCCAGATCGGCAAGTGTCTCAGCGGTTTTCTGACCCATACCGACACAATGACTCCATCCCTTACCAACGAGTTTATAACCTTCGGCATCCACGGTCAGATCTACTTTTTCCTGCCCGTCCGAAGTGATCACGACTGTTTCACCGGGTATCTCGTACGTGACTTCGCCGTCGGCCGTCACCACGGTGACGGGCTCATCTGACGGCACCACGGTACTCCCCTCGGATGTTTGGAGCCGCAGGTCCACCGCAGACGAATCTATGGGTGTCCATGTAAAATTAGTGCTCGACAATATAGTTACCTGAGTATCCTTATAATACGTCTCACAGTTCAATATGACACGGTGTATGAAGTAATATATATAGGTTCCCCTGTCAAGTATGACTTCCTTGCCGTTCACATCGCGTATCGCCAGCTTTATGACATGATCCGAATTTTTCTCCAGCTCGAGTATCTCGACGGAAGCGATCATACCAAGCGATGCAATTTCTTTCTTCCACGATGTAGTCGACTCAGTGAAATCGCTCATCTTTGTCGCAGCGTATATCTCCTCAAGCTTTACAACCGCAGCGCCCCAGTTATAATAATCCACTTCTTCCGGTATGCGCACGGCGGCATTGTACGGCTGGTTCGACACGCCCCAGAAAGACTTTGCACTTACGGTAGAACCACCCGAATTTGAATGGTACGCAGCCTGAACTATGGTGCCGTAATACTTGTCATTGCCGACGTATACGAGATACTCGCCTTTCGTATCCTCAACGGCGGAAACAAGGTTATTATACCGTTTGACCGATGCTTCCTTCGTTATGTCAAGATTATATGTGCCGTAATAGGCCTGACAGTCGGTATCGCTGCAGATATTACAGTCATCATGCTTCTTGTTCATATCGGGCGACATCACTATCGAGCGGATACAAAGCGTCTGCGCCTTCATCGCCTCTATCGGAGCATAGGAACCTATCTCGCACGGAAGCACGCAAAGCACATACGTTTCCAGCTCCACAACGTTTATGAGGCGCATGGCGCTGCCGCTGCTGGTGGAAACGCGTGGAAATTCAAAATAGCCCTCATAATCATAATACACACTTGAGGATTTGCGTGGAGATGTTGGCGTGAGAGTGGCATAACCGCATGCACGTATGGCGAGCGCGGAACCGTTTTTCTCTTCGAATTCGTAAATAAATTTTCCGGAAGCGTCATATATCTGGACCGTATTTGATCCCGACGACTGTATCGTTACGGAAGAAGTATCCGTCTCGCCCACCTTCGTGAAATACACATCATCGGAATAACCGTATTCAAAGCCCGTGTCGGAACGGATCACATATTTGGACTTTGCTTCGCCTTCAATGAAAATGCCGACTCTTACATAGTCCTCGTCTTCCACCACAATGCTCCCGCTTTCGTCCTTTACAACTGCCTGGCTCTCCTGCAAACTCATATGGGACGACAACAGTGATGTAACGCTCTGCTCCGTATCAGAAAGTATTATCATATCTGATTCAAAATCGTCGCCATCCGTGCTCTCAGCGCCCTGCGACGACAGAACCGTCGTTACCTGCGATTGCTCAGTACCGTTTATCACCGCGTCAGTAGCAGCATATACCGTAAACGGTATGACCAGCAAAAGCAACGCCGCCACAGTGACAAGAGCCTTGCCGTGCAGCATGTGCGATCTCTTCATTGGTATTACCATCTTCCTTCGGAATAAATAAAATATTCAATCAGCTCTATACGGGCCGCGGATCATTACCGTGCATTCACTGCTGACGGAAATAAGCTTGGCATCGCTGCAAACAACATTGTTGCTGCATGACTCAAGCGGCTCTCCCTCCGGAACGCTTGTGCGACGGCTGACATCGATAACCGTTCCGGAATCAAGCACAACAAGTCCGTCGAGCACTATAATATCACAATCACCCAACGCCGTTATCACGTCGCCCCTATACAGCGTGACGGTCACTGCGGCCGTAACGCCCTGAAGCGCAGCTTTAAGCTCCTCAATACTCGAATAACCCAGATCCTCCACGAACGACTGCTTTGTCTGCGCCGCTATATCCTCGACCGTTTCCAGCTTTTCTCTCAATTCGTCGGTCGATGCGATATTCAGACTCTCCATAAGCTGCGCTATTGCCTCATCGGCTATCTTCTGTCTGTCCGCCTGAGTTATTGTCGTGGCCGTAAATGCGCTCTTGGCGCTCGACCAAGACGAATATCCGAACGATTTGAGCACCGCCGCTTTGGCAGCGCTCACTATCTCATCCTCATCGACCACCGCCTTGCTGAGCGCTTCCTTTAGATCCTCATAACTTTCAAAGCCCATCTCATTCAACAATTCGCTGTGTATGGAACTTCTGAACACTTCGTTGAGATAACTTACCGTGACTATCGGATCTGCAGCCGGGTCATACGCAGATACCGTAAATACCGCCGCGATCGTTATCATTACGGCAAGTGCCGCCGCAGCGATTATCCTCGAGCCGCGTCCTGCGCCGGCTTGCTTTCTGAATGATCTTTCGGATTTCATCTGATGAGTCCTTTCTGATTATAGGGACAAAAAAACCCTTCTATACGCATCATATTACCACAAATCTCGACATTTGTAAAGTGAAATTTCTCCCAGCCCCGGGCATAGCATAACAAAACCGTCATAACGGAAAAAGAAACCCCCGGATCCGCAGCGCGGTCCGGGAGTACTTTCATGCCGACTGTATGACTTATTTGTACTTACGCTTGCGGGCCGCCTCAGACTTCTTCTTGCGGCGCACGCTGGGCTTCTCATAATGCTCACGTTTGCTCAGCTCAGAGCGGATGCCCGAACGAAGGTAAGACCTCTTGAATCTGCGCAGCGCGCTGTCTATCGACTCATTCTCTTTTACCTTGACCTCTGCCATTTCGATCCCCCCTCTGCTCGGTGGTCTTTCAACCATCTAATATTAGCACATTCAAACACGGTTGTCAACCTTTTCCGACAAATTTCCGCGCAGGATCGCTTCCCAACCTCAGATAGCTTTTTTAGCCGTCTCAACAAGCGATGCAAACGCTTCTTTGTCGTTCACGGCAAGTTCCGCAAGCATCTTACGATTGAGCGTGATGCCGCTCTTCTTGAGCCCGTTCATGAAACGCGAATAATTTATACCGTTGACCTTAGCCTGTGCCGATATACGAGTGATCCAAAGCGAACGAAAATCTCTCTTCTTCTGCTTTCTTCCGATAAAAGCGTAGTTGCCGCTCTTGAGCACGGCCTGCTTCGCCATCTTGAAATGCTTACTTTTTGCGCCCCAATAGCCCTTGGCGGCTTTGAGGATTTTATTTCTTCTTTTTCTGGTGGTTACCGCACCTTTTACTCTTGCCATCGTCTATTTCCTCCCTGTCTGCCGCCGACGCTTACGCGTAGGGGAGCTGCTTTCTTATATTTTTTGCCATTGCCTCCGAAACATACCCGGCTTTTCTCAGGATACGCTTTCTCTTCGGAGTCTTCAGCCCGAGCTTATGTCTTCTGTTGCTGTGATTCATTTTTACATTGCCGGTGGCGGTAAGCTTAAAGCGCTTCGCCGTCGCCTTGTGGGTTTTGATCTTTCCCATTTTGATTCGTTCCTTTCGTTGTAGTCATTTTCTTGGGTGCCACTATCATTATCATGTTGCGTCCGTCAAGTAACGGCTGTCTCTCGACAACGCCGTTCTCGCCTATGCCTTCCGCAAAACGAGCAAGTAACTGCTTACCGGTCTCGGGGCGCGTTATCTCACGCCCGCTGAAGCGCACCACCGTCTTGACCTTATTGCCTTCCTGTAAAAACCGAAGCGCGTGTCCGAGCTTCGTATTGAAGTCGTGCGTATCAATGCGGCACTTGAGCTGTATTTCCTTCAGCTCGACGACCACACGTTTCTTACGCTGCTCCTTTTCCTTCTTCTCCTGCTCGAATTTGTACTTGCCGTAATCCATGATCTTACAGACCGGCGGCTTCGCATCCGGTGCTATCTCCACCAGATCAAGTTCGCGCTCCCTGGCGCGAGCCATGGCGACTTCGTATTTCACAATGCCCAACTGAGTACCATCTGTATCGATCAGACGTACCTCCGACGGTCTTATTTCGCCGTTGACATGCTGTCCCTTGCTGATAACTGACACCTCCAAAAATAAAAAAAGCGGCTGACGCCGCAAAGCTCCGCCCCCGACAAGCGGGACGTTGGATGCTATTGACCGGCGCCGTTAAGGCTACGCTGATGCGTATCGGTGAAGGAGACGGGCTCCTTACTTCTTTGTACCGTGCAATTCTACCACTTGCCGCGCCCTTTGTCAATAGTTTTTTTTTAAATTGACCTATATATTTTTTCACAGCGAAAATGTTCGTCAGCCGTCCTTATCAAGTCGTTTTTACCTTTATCTCGTCTCTCGTCACGTTTCTTATCCACTTATCGCCCCTCAGCCTGAAAAAGGCTATGATCCACTTGAAACACTGATCTAATCTCGTACAAAGAAAAACAACCGGAAGCGACGCATCAAAAACAAATGCAGCCAAATATGTAGCGGGCAGCACAACCAGCCAGCCGCATATCATATCCACCACGGCAACAAACCTGCTGTCACCTGCGCCTCTGTTTATGCCGACGAAGCAGCTCGCATGATAGCATGTGAGCGGAAGCGTGAGCGCCAGCACTGTTATCAGTGACTTTGCCAGCTTTGCTACCGTCACGTCGGACGCCGAACCGTACAGTGAAACGAACGGTGCACGCAAGAGCCACACGACCGCTGCCGTAAACAATCCGATACAAGCAAACATGACCTGTATGGTCACGGAATACTTCTTTGCAAGTTCCCTGTCCCCGCTCCCTACAGCTTTTCCGACCATGGTACACGCTCCGCCCGCAAGAGCAAAGGTGAACAGTGTCCCAAGCTGAGCCATCGACGAAGCGACGCTGTTCGCACTCATAAACACATCGCTCATTCGCCCTATTATCGCCGCCTTAAG
>URSI01000032.1 GCA_900550505.1 uncultured Eubacteriales bacterium | reverse complement strand
TATAGATATTTTTTTATCATTTAATTCAAAGGTAATTCCTTTGCCTTCTATCTCTTGATATTTTTTTACATCATCGTTATTCACTTTTTCATTTTTTAAATTCATTATGGATTTTGCAATAGGATGATTTGAAAATGATTCTCCCTTTATCAAAATATCTATAACTTGATTTTCTGTATAGTCTTTATCAAATATTTCTATATTAGTTACTGTAAATGCCCCATTTGTTAAAGTTCCTGTTTTGTCAAATACAATATTTTTTGTATTATCCAATGCATCCAAATAATTGCTTCCCTTTATAAGTATTCCTTTTTTGCTTGCAACTCCTATTCCAGTAAAATATGAAAGTGGTACAGATATAGCTATTGCACATGGGCATGATATTACCAAAAATGTAAGTCCACGATGTATAGCTTCTAGCATAGGTATATTGAATATTATAGGTAAGCAAATTACAATTAGAAGTGCTAATATAATTACTATTGGCGTATATATTTTACTTATTTTAGAAACAATCGTTTCTGTCTTTGTTTTTTTACTCTTCTTTTATTTAAGGGGAAATATTATAGTTTAGGTCCTTTGACACAACGAGTTGTGTATGCCATTTTCTTTGGTGTGCTATTGACATCGGTTTTACCTTCTCCGGGAGATATATCCAATCTATAACAATCATTAGTATTAATTGATTCATCTGTAAAATATTGACCATACGTTCCAGGCCAGTCTTCTGCCGTTGTTCCCGAGTTATTATTACGCCAGCCACCTAACGGTAAAAAAATACCGGTTGTGGCATTTAGGAACCACACACCATTCACTCCATTAGAGACCTTTTTTACATTATTGCATCTTCCCAATCTTTCTAATTCATTGCGTGTAGGCAGCCGCCAACCACTACCATAAGTTGTGGGATTTAGTCTGGCACATGGATCGATGTTGTTTCCATTATAGTCTTTTTTCCATTGGTAATAGTAGCCATATTCTTTGTTGGTTGCCCATACATAATTGTTGCTTGCACCGGTACTTTTTAAATTGCCGTCGGCAAATACCAATTTTGATAACTTTTGCTTATCATCATTGGTACATGCTTTTTTCGGATTGCTCAGATTGATGCTACCTGCCGGAACATTTATTCCGGGACTTCTCTTAAACTGGATTTTCATTGTATAGCTCATTCCCTCTTTCAATTGGACACTCTGAGTTGAAGCAATATCGATATTATCCGCATTATTAGCAATTAGATTTCCTACTGTCAGCTTGTTGAAGTGTACTGTTATTGTCCGGGAACTTGCGAAAGGAACCATGTGTATCGTAGTAGTCTGGTTAGTGTTTGGGTTGAATGAAGCTGTGTTGCTGGTATTAGCAGCCACTGCCGAACTGCCAATTACCCACGAGGTTGAATTACCTCCCTGCTTTACGTATACCCCTGTACACCCGCTGATGGTATTACTTGTGAAGCCGGTTACACTAATGCTTATTGTCAGTTTACACAGTTTCTGTTTGAATGTTACCGGAAGATTGTAATTAAGACTGTTCACATTGGCTATGTCTCCTGAATCATAAGTCATAAAGTCATTATTCATGTTGGGGATATCTATCTTGGTGGTATTATATGTATATGATGCGGGGATATCCCCCAATGCCGCAGTTGTATTGAATGAGTATCCGATGACCCAGATCGTTCCTGAGCGTGTGAGTAATTTTCCTTTCTTCAGTACAGGTGAAGAAGCACCATTTGAGGTATAGTCTGCAGCCGATTGGAACACATAGTTATTTCCTGACTTTCGGAACACGATCAGACGAAAGTAAACACCTGTAGACAGAGTGTTTGCACGGGTAGTTAGGGTGGAAGGAGTATTTTCTGTCAGTTCCATAGATGCGATTCTGGGGCCATTATATTCCGGAGATTCTTTTGTACGGGTACGGCTTAGAGTTTGTACTCCTGCCCATTCGGCAATCAGAGGAGCATTGTAACGAGGAGGCATGTCGTTTTCCGGAGTATAGGAATCGTACTCTCCATTTTCAGCCATACTGATTTTAATAGGGATTACAGTACCGGAATCATAACCTTTTTCCGGAAAAAATGGATACTTTTCTTCTTGCGTGCATCCGCTCAACCAAAGGCTGGATGCCGTCATTACTCCGATCCATAGGAGGTGTGTCCGCATAATCAAAAGTTTGTTCATTCTAAATTTATTTAATGAATAATCAGATCAAAATCTCTTGCCCGACTTATACATAAGGGTATAAGTCGGTAAAGACTGTTTGATACAACTTTTATTATGCGTAAGTTTGTGTATTCCAATCAGATATAACTGTCTTGAATACACAGGTGGTGTTTCAAAAGACGTTCGTCTTTTGAAACAGGATTCTTGCTCTCTGTACAAAATGCAAAGGGAATAGATAAATGACTGATAATTAAAACGATGCGAAAAGATTTGCACAGGTAAAAAAAGCATCTTATCTTTGTTGCATCAGACGAACGTCTTTTGAAACATCTTGTGACGAGTAATATGCTTATTGCTAATCTGTTATAGATCATGATCTGGATTCTTCATTCTTTGCTATTTTGATTCTGTTTTTAATAAAAAAGGGGACAAAGTCCCCCTCGACTTTGCCCCTTCCCAATCTTTTCCCCGCAACTAATACGAAGAAAACCCACTAATTAAAATTTATACCTTTGTGTGTCAGAAATTTCTTCCGGTGTCCCACCACAGGCGAGTGCCGCAGTTGTCGATTCCGCCCAATGCATTTACCAATTGGGTATATTGCTCGGGATTGGTTGTTTTGATACCTACGAAGAAGTTCAGTCGACGTGGTCCGAGGTTGGTATCTACCGTACCTTCACTTTGGTTGACCAATACAGGGAACAGTCTCGGATAGCCTGTACGACGTTGTTCTGCCCAAGCTTCTCCTCCTTCAGGGAACATGGCAAGCCATTTCTGTGTAATGATGCGTCCCAGCTTGTCTTCATTGCCGGCGGCATCGTCCCATTTGGGGGTCAGTGTGTTGACTGCTTTCACATTATTGGCTGCTTTGAAAGCGTCTACATAGTCGGATGGCTTTCTGTCACTCTCCAGATATGCTTCGGCACCGGCAGCACCCCATTGTGCAAATGATGCTTTTACGCCTTTTTCATAGCAATCCTTCACCGATTCGCTGCTCCAGCCTCGCAGAGCTGCTTCGGCACGCAGGAACCATACTTCGGCAGGAGTCATCAGTACGGCGTCTGTCTGTTGGGTAATGGTACTTTTTGAATGTCCGTTGTAGTTTTTATGACTAAAGCCTGTTCCTTGGCGGATACCTTTGTAAGTACCTTTATAGTCGATAAGGCTTGTTGCATCAGAGCCGGTTGCTTTATCAAAATACTTTTCCATGCGGGGATCTTCGTAACCCACTAATAGAGACTCCATGTTGGCGTTCATAAACACTTCGCCCCATGCTTTATTGATTTCTCCGAAAGGATTAGTATAACCTGATGAAGTAGAAACGGCTACGACTTCATCATTGCCTTCCAGCAATCCTTCTTCATCCGTAAGTGCTTTTTGGGCTTCTGCCACAGCCAGCTTAGAGTCCGCCATGGCAATACGGACAGCCAGGCGCAGACGGAGAGAATTTGCGAACCGTATCCATTCGCTGAATGTGCGTTTTCCCTGCGGCATCAGGATATCGAATTTTGCAAAACTCTCAATGTCCGGATTGGCTTTCTGATATTCACGTATCTTGGCAATACCTGTATCCAGGTCATTGAAGAAAGCTTTGTATGCTTCTTGTTGCGTATCGGGTGTAGAACCCGTTTTTGATCCGAACTGAGTATAGACGATCGGTCCATACAGGTCGGATAAGCGGTGCATTAATTCCACTTTCAGTATCTTGGTAATACCGTAGAATCCTATATTGTCTTTTTCATTAATAGTCTCTGATTTCTGTACTTCCGGCATAATGTATCCATAGGTGTTATCCCATGTAGAACCGTTCCAGCCGTCCATCATGTAGTAAGTGCTGTTGTTCTTTCCTTCGTTGAAGGGATTGAAGTCATGCACATATCCCGAGAATAGATCTGCCCCCAGGTTTTGCATGGTCTGAAAAGGCCAGTTCTTGCCGCTTCCCCAGTCGTAGTTGAAGTAGATTCCTTGCTGAATGATTCCCAAAGGGATGCCATAATAATTGAAATCCTGTTTTTTACTATCATTATCGAATCCTGCTTCGTTGGTGTTGAACGACTCAAAAGAATCAGTACAAGCTGAAAATCCGATCAATCCTCCTAAGAGTATGCCTGCTATATATTTGATATTGTTTTTCATGATGTATGTCGGCGGAACGCATCCGACATTGCTTACCTCACTGTGCGCGGTAGGCGCATTGGGGGCGGGTATACTCTTTACTGTCTTTGAGCATGCGCAGCAGCGTCTGATGATATGGAGAGATCCGTTTTCGTTCATGTCTGCCGCCAGCGGAGGTAAGGGATGGCAGCCTGCTCAGTCGCTGTATGCCATTTCATCCGGAGGATTCTGGGGACTTGGGCTTGGCAACAGCAACCAGAAACACTCTTTTCTTCCCGAGCCGCAGAACGACTATATTTTTGCAATAGGCTGTGAGGAACTCGGCTTTCTCGGAGCGTCGCTTATTATAGTGCTTTATATGCTTTTTGCATGGCGCGGCTTTGTGATAGCGCGAAACTCAAAAGATCGTTTCGGATCCCTGATAGTTTTGGGGCTTGTCTTTAAAACGATGGCGCATGTTATACTGAATATCGCCGTTGTGACAAATACTATACCGAGTACTGGCATTACTCTGCCTTTTATGAGTTACGGCGGATCTTCGCTGGTGATGCAGCTTGTTGAGATGGGTATCATACTTTCTGTTTCCCGGTATTCATATTCAAGCAGAGAAGCTTGACCACGGCGTGACGGAGGAGACGTTATGAGATATGTAGTGAGCTGCGGAGGCACCGGCGGTCACATAAATCCCGGACTTTCAATAGCGGCGGTGATCAAAAAGCACGAGCCGGATGCTCAGATACTTTTTATCGGCGCGCCGTACGGAATGGAAAAGAAGCTTGTACCGGCAAAAGGATATGACATACGATATGTAAAGGTGCGGGGTTTTTCGCGATCCCTCAGGCTTTCAAACATTGATGCTCTGATAAAAAGCGTCACATCGGTTTTTGCGGCAAAGCGTATAATACGCGAATTCAAACCGGATGCAGTGATCGGCACCGGCGGTTATGCAAGCTGGGCGGCATTGCGCGCTGCGGCATCGTTGGGATTGCCTACCGTGATACATGAACAGAATGCATTCCCGGGCGTTACGACCAAAATGCTCTCAAAGCACGTTGGCCAGGTGTGCATCTCTTTTGAGGAAAGCAGGCGCTTTTTTGACGATTCAGTTTCAAATAAGCTCGTTTTTACCGGAAATCCCGTCAATACTGAGGCGTTTTCGGTCAGCAGAGAGCGGGCGAGAAGAGAACTCGGCATCGGGGAAGATACCGTCTATATATTATCTGCCGGAGGTTCCCTCGGAGCGGATATGGTCAACAGCTTTTGCCTGGACATGATGAAGTCTTTTGTCTCGTCTCTGCCCTTTGATCTCAAATGGCGACAAACTCACGCAACGGGTGCTGCGGGCCGCGAAAAGTATTTTGCGCGGGCGGCAGAATTGGGCCTGGACAAATGTGAGAATATAGAAATTGTTGAATATATTTATGATATGCCGTTGAGAATGGCGGCAGCCGATATAGTTATCAGCCGTGCCGGTGCAATAACGCTTTCGGAACTGGCATTTTTGGGCAGAGCCGCCGTGCTTATACCGTCGCCGAACGTTGCTGAGGATCATCAGTATCGGAATGCCAAAGTCCTGGCAGACGCCGGAGCGGCGATCGTACTGCGGGAAAGCGAATGCAATGCCGAAAAACTTGCCGGGACGGTGAGAGGTCTTGTTACCGATGTGTCCGCCCGCGCTGCTTTGGCCCGCAATATCAGAAAATTTGCGGCGCCCGGAGCTGACGAACGCATATACGAAAGAATAAGGCTATCAGTGGAAAACGCCCGCAAATAATGTTCGAAATGTTCGAAAGGAAGAAGTTCAAATGAACAACGGCGAGGCATATAAGCGACGCGTCGTTACGATGGATGCGTTAAACGCACGCAACAGACATCGTAAGATGCTCAGACGTATATTTTATGGCGTGGTTTTTCTGGTCGTATGCATGATATTTACGGCGGTGTGCTTCGGCGTATTTTTCCGTGTTGACAATATTGTTTTTGAAGGTATCACACGATATACTGCAGATGAGGTGAGCGAACTGCTGCCGTTTTCCAAAGGGGATAACTTATACAGTTTCAGTGCCGCTTCCACGGAAAAGCTGTTGCAAAACAATCTGCCATATGTTGCCGAAATAAGCGTTACAAGGACTTTGCCCTCTACCGTCACGGTGTCTGTGCGTGAAAAAACTCCTGCCATGTATATAGAAGCCGGCGGACGATATTATACACTGAGTGATGACCTTCATGTGCTTGAGGCGAGCGACAGCGTTCCGGAATCGGCGTCGGAACTGAAAACGCAGATGCTTTCGCGCTGCATAGTCGGTGAGACGCTTGAATTTTCCGATACGCTTACTCTCAGCGCCTATACAGATCTCATTACCGCGATGCATACAAGAGGTGTGCTCGAGCATATAACGGAGATCACCATAGACAGCAGATTCGATATCTATCTGAATTATGAAGACAGAATAGAAGTATATATAGGTGACACCTATAATGTCGATCTTAAAATGAGATTTCTCATGGGGATAATGGCGGAGCTGTATGAAAATGACAGAGGCTATCTTGATCTTTCAAGTGCTCATGAGGCTTCATTTAAACCACAGTAGTGTGGCAGCGGTCAAAAAAACCATAAAATCGAAAAAAAAGAGAAAAAATCTCTTGCAATTGACAAAATAATATATTATTATTAAGTAGAATGTTCAGAATGTATAAGCAGGAGGATTATAAACTATGGATTACACGAAGGCCCCCGACGTCAATGTCTGCATAAAGGTCATAGGTGTAGGCGGCGGCGGCAATAATGCTGTCAACAGGATGGTCGAGGCAGGCGTTCAGGGTGTCGAGTTCATCAACGTCAATACAGACAAGCAAGTGCTTATGCGCTCAGCGGTCGAGAATAAGATCCAGATAGGCGAAAGGATAACAAAAGGACATGGAGCCGGCGCCAATCCTGAGCTTGGCGAAAAGAGTGCCGAAGAGTCGATCGAGGAGATCACGGGAGCTATCAAGGGCGCCGACATGGTGTTCATTACCGCCGGTATGGGCGGTGGCACCGGTACCGGGGCTGCGCCGCTTGTTGCGAAGGTTTCAAAGGAGCAGGGGATACTGACGGTTGCCGTTGTGACAAAGCCGTTTGCCTTTGAGGGGCAGAAACGTATGATACAGGCGGAGAACGGCATAGCTAAGCTTCGTGAGTACGTGGACTCGCTTATAGTCATTCCGAACGAACGTCTGAAACTCCTCACTGATAAGAAGATAACATTTCTCAACGCATTCCAGGAAGCGGACGATGTCCTCCGCCGCGGCGTGCAGAGTATATGCGACCTTATAACATTTGAAGGCTTGATAAACCTTGATTTTGCCGACGTTTCGTCCGTTATGACCAACGCAGGACTTGCTCATATGGGTGTGGGTAATGCAAAGGGCAAGGATAAGGCGGAAATGGCTGCAAAGATGGCGATGTCCAGCCCGTTGCTCGAGACTAACATTACCGGTGCGAAGGGAATCGTTGTCAACATCGAGGCTTCGCCTGACATCGGACTTGATGAGATCGATTCCGCGACGACGCTTATCCAGAATGAGGCACATCCGGACGCGACGTTTATATTCGGTATGGTCAGCAATCCTTCTCTTGAAGATGAGATGAAGATCACCGTGATAGCGACCGGCTTTGATGTTGATAAGCGTGGCAGTGAGATAAAAAGGTTTGCACAGAGCGCGCCTAAGGCTCCGGATACGGCGAAGAGCGAGCCGGCCGCCGACAAGGATGAGCAGGACATTAACGCGATAATCGAGATGCTGAACAAAAACAGAAAATCCGACTTCTGACAGCTTCAAATCGTAAAGTATGGCGCAGGCGGGGCTTTTGCTCCGCTTGCGTTTGCATTGCGGCGAACGTGACCGCGTTGTAGCAGGAGCAAGGCAGTGGCGAACACATTCAGACGTACAGAAAATAAGTATTTGCTTGAGCCGGATCAGTGGCGTCCCATGCTCACATTGCTTCGTGAAAATATGCAGTCGGATGCTTTTGACGACGGAGACGGATATAACGTCTGCAATATCTATTACGACAATGCTAATAATACGCTTATAAGAGCCTCGGTAAGCAAACCACTGTATAAGGAGAAACTTCGTGTAAGGTCTTACGGGGTGCCGGACGACGGCTCAAAAGTGTACGTTGAGGTAAAGAAAAAAACCAAAGGTGTGGTCAGTAAAAGACGTATATCGATGCGCCTACGCGATGTGGAGCCGTTTCTTATATGCGGTGTCATTCCTCCGGACTTGACTGAGGCATCGCTACAAATAGCGAAAGAACTTCTTTATATGCAGTCGATATACCGTGCGGTGCCGAAGCTGTACCTCGCTTACAGACGTTTTGCGTTCACCGGTATCGAGGATGAACGCTTGCGCGTAACGATCGACGTCGACATTTTGACACGCCGTGACGACCTCAAGCTTGAAAGCGGCATATATGGTGAAAGCCTTATCGGTGACAAGGCGATAATGGAAGTAAAGTTTATAGGACAAAAGCCGATCTGGCTGACAAGAGCGATGTACGCGCTTGGCATCAGAAAAACGAGCTTTTCAAAATACGGAACCGAGTACGCGGCTTTTCGCCGTGCACAGATGGAAGACCACAGCGTGAAGGAGCCTACCGGCGATGGAGATACTTGAATCGATTTTTAACACAGGAGCCGACACCACTACGGCTCACCTTACACTCACAAATCTGCTTGCGGTAGTTGGCAGTGCATTACTTAGCGGTCTCATAATCGCGGGGGGATATCTTTTGTGTCGCAGGAGGTACGGTCAAGGCAGCAGTTCATACGTTATAACGCTGGTCGTCATGCCGATGATAGTGGGAACTATAATCTTTTTTGTTGGTAATCAGATAGCGAGGGCTTTTTCGGTAGCTGGTATCTTTTCCATAGTAAGATTCCGCAGCCTTCCTACCAATCTCCGCGACATTGCTTATATATTTTTTACCGTATGTACAGGTCTTATTTGCGGGCTCGGCTACATCACGTTCGGGGTGTTGGTAGCGTTACTGCTTTCGGCCATCATGTTTTTGATTTCACTCGTTAGGGTCAAAGATCTGAGGAATGTTTATGACTTGAAAATAGCCGTACCGGAAACATTGAATTTTAAAGATGTGTTTGACGACGTGATAAGTAAATATGTTCATACAAAGAAGCTCATACGCATAAAGACTACTGATTATGGGGCATTGTATGTTTTGACATACAGCATAGTGCTGCGCGACGGTGCCGACGAGCGTTCGATGCTCGACGAATTGCGCGCGCGCAACGGGAATATGGATGTAACGCTCACACTTCGCTGCCCCGAACAGGAGGATTATTACGACTGACGGCGCTTACAGCGCAAAATACATATTTGAA